>VAZG01000557.1 GCA_005885285.1 Alphaproteobacteria bacterium
CGGACCGGTGGGCAAAACGGCGCTCACATTTAATCCTCGACCTGAATCTGCGCGCGGAATTCCTCGGACAGAAGCAGTTGCGAGCCCCCCGTGACGATTTCCGCTTCCTTCGGCAAATCTTTCACGATATAGCCGCCGCCCCGCGCCGGCAGGTCGGTCGCGATCTCGACGCGAATGAACTTATCTCGCGCCGTGCGCCGATACACCCAGGCTCGACCCTGCCACCAAACAACCGCCGAGGCTGGCACGCTGGCAGCTTCCATGGATTGGCCGGAGGGCAAGAAGGCGAGCACGTTCATGCCGGGCAGGACACCGCTATCGGCGGGAACGGCGTAGAAGAAGCTCATGCCCTGAATCTTCGGATCGATTCGCGTTGCCGGCGAGACGAACGTGATCGCTGCTCGCGCGGACTTGCCGGTTGCGATCGAAGCCGTGGAAGGCGGAGCTGCGAGGATCACGCCAGGCGACAGGGTGATTTGCAGGAGGAAGTCCTGGCGTTCGATCAAGCGGGTGATCATGGGCGACTCATCGATAAGCGACTTGCCGAGAACCGAACCCCATTCCTGGTATGCGGTCGCGGTGAGCGTGCGCACCTGCGCCTCCGCCACCGCCATGCTGGCCTGGTCGCTGCCGAAAGCCGCCACCGTCGCCTGCAATTGGGCTTCGGAGACAACCTGATGCTCGCTGAACAGTCTCTGCGCCCGCTCGTATGCCGGCTTTGACATCGCAAGTTTCGCCTGCGCCGTCTGGACCTGCGCCTTCGCACTGGCGTAGTTGTTGCTAAGCTCGGTCAGTCGCGCAACGTCGAGCACCATCCCGTAGCCGCGCACCTGCTCCTGATGAGTTGCGGAGGGCAGAGCTGCGGTCTCTATACCGCTCCGCCGTTGTGTCTCGGTATCAAGCGTGATCAAGGGCTCGCCGTTCTCACTGGAGACACGAATCGGCACCTTGATCGCCCGTTCGCGCCCGGCCTCGGTAGCCGCCTCGTTGCGCCCGGTGAGCACCCCCCAACCCAAGAGAGCGCCGAACGCGATCGCGGCTGCCGCGACCAGCAGCTTCACCGACCATGATCCCGCAGCTCCCTGCCACTTGCTCATTTGCTGATTCCAGGCACTCGACTATATCCAGGCTTGTCCCGGGCTCCGATGAGCCCTCGGAATGGTTATAGCCGAAAAAATCTGTTCGGTCGGGCTTGCGTACCATCGGCGCGACGTGAATCGACCCAGATGGCGTTGCCAAGCTAAGCGCCCTTCGCCGCCTTCACGATCTTCCTCATTACCTTCTTTGCCCCGCGCCTGCCTTCGTTCTCCAGCGCTTTGCGGACCCGCTTAAACTCCTCAAGTGACGCCTTGTCGGCCCGCGGGAATCGCAGGTTGAGGTCCCCCAGTGCGCTGACGATGGCGGAGCCGATCACCAAGCGCGCAAACCATTTGTGATCGGCGGGCACCACGTACCACGGCGCCACTGCGCTGGAGGTGTGCCGGACGACCTCCTGATAGGCGGCCTGGTACCTAAAACGCTCGCGCTGCTCCTCTTTCGAGATATTGAGGAAGAACTTCAGGATCACGGTGCCGTTGCGCGCAAGGTAGCGCTCGATCGCGGAAATATCCTCGAACCGCTCGCGCCAGACGTTCTTGGTGATCAGCTTCGGCGGAATCTTCTCCTTGGCGAGTACTTGCGGATGCACCCGCGTCACCAGGCATTCTTCATAATAGGAGCGATTGAAGATGCCGATGCGGCCGCGCTCCGGCAGCGCAATCATGGTGCGCCACATGAAATCATGATCAAGCTCGTGCGACGTCGGCTGCTTGAACGAATAGACCTCGCAGCCCTGCGGATTGACGCCGTCGAATATATGTTTGACGGCGCTGTCCTTGCCGGCGGCATCCATGCCCTGCAAGATCACAAGCAGCGACCAGCGGTCCTGCGCGAACAGCTTTTCCTGGAAATCGACCAATCGCGTGCGATTGGCCTCGATGATCTTTTCGGCCTTGTCCTTGTCGAGCCCGCCCTTCTCGGCTGCATTGTGCGACTTGAGATGGAATTCGCGCGAGCCATCGATCCGAAACGGCGCGACGAAGCGATCCAGTTCAACCGCGAGCGATTGCGATGATTTCTTGCTCATGACTTCAAGGACGGCTTGCGCTGCGTTTTCAGCTTCTCGATGACGCTACCAAGAATACCCTTGGGAAGAAATATGATGAACAGCACCAGCAGCACGCCATAGACGAGGTTGTCCCAGCCGACCGCATTGGTGCCGAATCCGATGCGCAAGGTTTCCGCCAAAAGAATGGTGATGACGGCACCGATTGTCGGTCCGAACGAGACATAGAGACCGCCGACGATCGCGGCAAAGGCCATCTGCAGCGACACCGAGATGCCGCTCACCGTGTCGGGAGAGATGAACATCTGGTACTGGCAATAGAGCGCGCCGGCGAGCGCGGTCATCAGTGCGGAGATCACCGTGATCTTCAGCTTTTCGGCTGTGACGTTGACGCCGACTGCCGCGGCGGCGTCCTCGTCCTCCGAGATCGCCTCCATGGCGTAGCGGCCCATGCTGTGGTCGATCCAGCGCCAGATCAGGAGGCCCAACAGCCAGATCGAGAGCGCGATGAAGTACCAGATCACCTTGTCGTCGAATTGCAGCGCCAGCAACTGCCTGCCGCTAGTGGCGCGATCGGGCGTATAGCCGAGTGAGCCGCCGGTGTAGTCGCGCGTGGCGGTGATGACCTGCAGTACGATGCCGGACAACGCCAGTGTCACCAGCACAAAATAATGCCCGGTGATGCGGAAGCGGAAGCAGGGATAGCCCACCACGACGGCGAGCAGAGCTGCCGCCGCCATGGCGAGCGGAATGCCGAGCCACGGCGACATCCCGAGATGGTTCCACAACAGCGCCGTGACATAGGCACCGACGCCCATGAAGCCGCCGTGCCCGAGCGATACCAGGCCAAAGCGGCCCATGATCGACCACGAGGTATAGGCAAACGACCAGATCAGGATCAGCACCAGGATGTGCAGATGATAGGGGTCGCGATGGACGAAAGGCAGCGCGATCGCCGCCGCGATGCCTGCAATCCAGACCGCGCGAGACGTCTTCATCGCCGCCTCGCCAGCAGGCCGGCGGGCCGGATAAACATCATGACGATGAAGAACGCAAAGGCCAGCACGTAGCCCCATTCCAGATCGGAAAACAGCCCGCCGAGCGAGATGATCTCCGCGAACACGAAAGCTGCGATGAAGCCGCCGATGAAATTGCCGAGCCCGCCGAGCACGCAGATCAGGAAGGTGATCGGTCCGAACGACAGGCCGACAAAGGGATGCACGTCGTATTGCAGCACCAACAGGCAGGCGGCAAGGCCTGCGAGCGCGCCACCGAGCGCAGAGGTGACGATATAGAGGCGCTTCGTATCGACCCCCATCAATGACATGATCTGGCGGTCCTGCGAGATGGCGCGGATCGCGGTTCCGGTGAAGGTGCGCGTCATGAACAGGTAGACCACGACCATGCCGATCAGCGCCGCGGCAAAGGACAACAGCCGCGCGTAGCTGAAATTCATGTCGCCGAACATCAAGACCGGCAGGCGGATGCCGAGATTGCGGAATTCGATGCCAAAGGCGACCGTGGCAAAGCTCTGCAGGATGAACAGCACGCCGCCGGTGGCAAGCAGCTGGTTGATCGGCGGCGCGGTCAACAGCGGCGCGATCACGATGTAGTGCAGCGCGGCTCCCAGCGCCGCCACCAGGAGAATAGTGAGCGGTGCGGCGATCCAGTACGGCAGGCCGTATACCTGAACCATGAAATACATGCCGTACATACCGATCATCACGAGCTCGGCATAACAGATCCAGGTCACGTCGATGACGCCGAAGATCAGGTTCAAACCGAGCGCCAGCAGCGCGAGCACGCCACCCAAGAGAATGCCGTTGATGACGGCCTCAAGCAGGTAGATGTCGAAGATGTCCAGAAATGCCTGCATCGATCGCTACACCCCGAGATAAG
>VAZG01000325.1 GCA_005885285.1 Alphaproteobacteria bacterium
ATTTGTTCAGAAGTCATCGTGGGGAGGATTAAGAATGATGACAACTTCGACCAAGACTTTCTTGATGGCCGCCGCAGTGAGCGCGCTGGCCACAACCGCATTCGCGCAAGCCGCGGCGCCGACACCCTGGGAATTGAAACCGGACACCGGCTACGCCTACGACAAGGAAGGCAAGACGTTGACCTACAAGATGGGCACCAACAATGCCGGGCTGCTCTTGAAGGGCGCGAAGAAGGTGCCGAAGGGCACGCTGTTCTTTATGGGCCATAACGGCCAGCTCTATATGCGCAGCGCCCCGTATCTCGAGGGCGACGGCAAGTTCATGTTTGGATCGAATTGAATTTTTTCTTCCCTTCTCCCTCGTGGGAGAAGGTGGCGCGGACGAAGTCCGCGACGGATGAGAGGTCTGTATCCGCGGAGAGAACCCCTCACCCGCCCGCGCTTTGCGCGGGCACCCTCTCCCACAACAAGGGGAGAGGGAAGAAGCGGGCGACGACGATGAGCCCTAAAACGCCGCCGCCAATTCCCTGGCGCCCGGCAGATTGCTGTTGGAATCCATCCGCTGGTCGGTGACTGCCAAAAGCTTCGCCACCGTGTTGTGGCGGATCGCGACCGGATTGCGCTCGTAGCCGCCGCGCTGGAAGAAATTCGAGGTCGGCACCACGTCGCGCATCGCCGGCGGCATGGTCACCATATCGAGCCCGGTGCCGTCGCCGGTCAGGTTCATCATCTCCAGTTCGGCCGCGCTCAGCGGGCGCGTATATCCCTTGATGCGCGCAAAGATGACCGATGTCAGCAGCTTGTGGGTCTGCAGCATCGGTCCGACGTCGATGTCGAGCACCATGGCATGCAATGCCCAGCCCTGCGGGGTATCGCCGATTTTTTCGTGTTGCGACCAGTCATCCGGCACCGACCGCGCCAGCGCCACCATTTTTTTCAGGACCGCGACCTTGCGCTCCATGGTCAGCCGCGCCGGGCCTGACAGAGTTGCCGCCCTCGCCGTCAGCAATTTGACGAAGCTTTCGCCTTGCTCGGCGAGCAATTCGACGGTGTTGGTGGTCAGGAGCTGGTTGTAGCCGATCGCAGTCGAGATCGCGTGCGATCCGTGGAACCCCGACTGCGAGGCGTGACTGCCGTTGCCGCCGGTTTCAAACGCATAGACCCGCACCGCCTGCTCGCGCGTCAATCCCGCCGATGATGCGAAGCGGGCGTAGGCCCGCTTGAATTCCAGTTCGTTCGCGGGCCGCTCGGGCGTCCACTGAAAATAGTCGGCGGCCGCCTTGAGGAGATCGGCGGCCACGGGGATGTATTTGCGCTCACGGGGTTCGCGTGGTTCCTCGGCTTCGGGCGATGGACTAACCGGCCGCTTCGGCCCGGTATAGACCGGCGGCTGCGTCAGCACGTAGTCGTCCAGCGTGATCGCCAGATGCTCGCGCCGCTTGGCGTTGCGGCCGCGCCGCTTCTCCGCGATGGAGCTCCAATAGGTGCCGGCCTCCGCCTCGAACGCGGCGCGCGCTTCCTGATATTCCCTGAGCTTGCGGCGATATTCCGAGATCGCTTGCGGCGAGGCCATTTGGGCCATGGCAGCGCCGGCCGCAGGCGGCAACGCGCCCGGCTCGGCCGCGAGCGCCGGCGGCGCGAGCAGGGCCAGCGCGAGCGCGGGAATTTTCAGGCCGTGGCGAATCGTTTGGTGATGCATCCCATCTGTTGTAGCGCAAACCACGGCTACTTCCAGGCGAACACCGGCTGTTCCAGCTCGGCGACGCGGGTGTTGCGGCCACCAAGCACCTCGCGGAACTGGTAGATCATGGCCGCGGTCGGCGCGTGAATGAGCCTTCCAGCGTGGTGAAACCGGATCACACGCCGCGCGCTTTCGGGGATAGCCGTGAAATCGAAGGCATCTTCGCGCTCGATGGTGTCCAGCGCGATGCGATGCACGGAGGCGACTTCTTCCGGGTTCGGCGATATCGCGCGGCTGGCCGCCGCCCACACCACGACCGGCGTGATCAGATAGCCGGAGCGGGTCGGATAATCGTCGAGCAGTCCTAACACCGCATCGGGCGTGAGTTCGAGGCCGAGTTCTTCGTGAAGTTCACGCAGCGCGGCCTCAACCGGCGTCTCGCCGGCATCGCAGCGCCCGCCCGGCAATGCCCACTGCCCGCGATGGGCGCGCAGACTGCTGGCGCGCAATGTCAACAGCAGCGCGGTTTGGCCGGCGGTGTCGCCCGCATCCGTGAGCGCGATGGCAACCGCTGCCCGCTTCAACACAGGTGCGCCGTCATCCGGCGCCGCCCGCGCAAACGCCGCGCAGAGCTCTGCGATATTCCGCCTCGTGGCCTCATTGAATGGACGGGTCATCCCGCTTGACTACAACAAGCCGGCCATTGATGAAATGACCTGAAAGCCAGAATACGGGAAGCCCCTCATGATCGACAAGGCCACGCGAAAGCTCAAATCCGACGGCTGGAAGGTGGTCGATACCACCGGCTTTCTGCATCTGATCGGGCCGTTGTGGCAGCGCCTTGTCGAGAGCCAATATGAATTCGCGCTGATCACCGAGGACAAGCATCACAACCGCCGCGGCCTGGTGCAAGGCGGCGTCCTGATGACGTTTGCCGACCGCACCTGCGGCATCACCGCGCGTTTCACCTCGGGCAAGCCGATGCTTGCGACCGTGCAGCTCGACGTGCATTTTGTCGAGGCCGGCAAGATTGGCGAGATCCTGGTATCGCGCCCGCGCGTGGTCCGCTCCACCCGCAGCCTGATCTTCATGAGTACCGAGGTGACCGTCGAGCGGCGCTGCATCGCCATGGCGAACGGCGTGTTCAAGATCTTGAAGAGCGAGTAAGTTGGCCACCGCCATTGCGAGGAGCGACAGCGACGAAGCAATCCAGTCTTCCTTGCGGCCCTGGATTGCTTCGCTTGCGCTCGCAATGACGAGGTCAACTGGGTATGCTCCTCTCTCAACAGTTTGTGAGGACCATCCGATGCAATATCGCCAACTCGGCCGCAGCGGCCTGAAGGTTTCGCCGATCTGCCTGGGCACCATGATGTTCGGCGGACCGGCCGATGAGGCGACCTCGGCGCGGATTGTCGCCAAGGCGCGCGAGGCCGGGATCAATTTCATCGATAGCGCGGACGCCTATAATGGCGGCAACGCCGAGCAGGTGGTGGGCCGCGCCATTTCCAACAATAGAGACAGTTGGGTTCTCGCCACAAAACTCGCCAACCAGATGGGCGACGATCCCAACCGCGGCGGCTTGTCGCGGCGTTGGGTACTCCAGGCCGCGGACGAAAGCTTGAGGCGGCTCGGCACCGATTACATCGACATTTATTATCTGCACAAGGAAGACCATGCGACGCCGCTGGAAGAGACCGTGCGCGCGATGGGAGAATTGATCCGCGCCGGCAAGGTGCGCTATTTCGGCGTCTCGAATTACCGCGCCTGGCGCGTTGCCGAAATCTGCAACATCTGCGACCGCCTCGGCATCGATCGCCCGGTCGCGAGCCAGCCCTATTACAACGCGATGAACCGCATGCCGGAAGTCGAGCACTTTCCGGCCTGCGGTTATTACGGCCTCGGCATCGTGGCCTATAGCCCGCTGGCGCGCGGCGTGCTGACCGGCAAATACCGCGTCGATGCCGCGCCGGACAAGGATACGCGCGCCGGCCGCAACGACAAGCGGATGATGCAGACCGAGTGGCGGCCGGAATCCTTAAGGCTTGCGCAAGAGATCAGGCAGCACGCCGAAGCCAAGGGCATCACCGCGGGGCAGTTCGCGGTGTCATGGGTGCTGAACTCTTCATTCGTCTCGGCGGTGATCGCGGGGCCGCGGACGGAGGAGCAATGGGATGATTATCTGAAGGCGCTCGATTATCGCTTCACCACCGAGGACGAAGCGTTGATCAATCGGCTGGTGGCAAGCGGCCACCCGTCGACGCCGGGGTTTAACGATCCAGCCTATCCAATCGAGGGACGACGGGCGCGGACGGGTTGAGACGACAACACAGCGCACACGGACACGAGACCTGAGATCGCCTCTCTGGCCGAACCGCGCTACCGACGCCGCCACGCGTTGATTGCAAAGTTAGATCGTCATCGCGCTTTAGGTTTTTGATTGAGCATGATCTTTTCGGAAAACCGGTGCCCACTTTTCCGGATCATGCTCTGACGACTTTCAGCCCAACGCCGTCACCGGTATGGGGAAGCGGAAATTCGAGATCGCGCGCGCTTTCCGCGGCGTGCGTGAGATAGCGGAAGCCGGCTATACTGGCCGGTCTTCCGATCAAATAGCCCTGAATGTGATCGCAGAGCTCATTGCCCAGGAAACCAAGCTCCTCGCGGGTCTCCACACCTTCAGCCAGCACCGGAAGCTTGAGCCCACGCCCAATGCCAAGCACCGCTCGAACGATGGTCGCCGCCTGTTCGTTGGTGTTAACCGCCTTGATGAACGAACCGTCGATCTTGATCTTGTCGAACGGGAACGCCCGCAGGTTCGACAGCGACGAGTAACCGGTCCCGAAATCGTCCATCGCGATGCGGACGCCAAGTGCCTTGAGCTGGCGCAACGTCGCCAGCGCCCGGTTGAAATCACGGACCAGCGCGGTTTCGGTGATCTCCAGTTCGAGCCGTTCGGGCTTCAGCCCGCTTTGAACGAGGATTCCGTGGACGAGCTGCGTAAATTGCGGATTATGCAGTTGCATCGCCGAGACGTTAACGGCGACGTTGAGCGGATTGGTCCAGCCGCTCGCTTCCCCGCATGCCTGTCTCAGCACCCATTCACCGATCTGCTGGATCGTTCCACTTTCCTCCGCCACGGGAATGAACAGGGAAGGCGGCACCTGACCGCGCTGCGGGTGACGCCAGCGCAACAGGGCCTCGAAGCCCGTGATCTCGCGCGTATCAAGCCGGGCTTGTGGCTGATAAGCCAGTTCAAATTCATCGCGTGCGATCGCGGAGCGCAGATCGTGCTCCAGCATGCGGCGATCGCGCACCTCAATGCCCATCGCGGCTTCGAAGAAGCGATAAACGCCGCGGCCGTCGGTCTTGGCGCGATAGAGCGCGGTATCCGCGTGGGTGAGAAGACCCCGTCCATCCCCCGCATCGTGCGGGAAGATCGCGACGCCAATGCTGGTGGAAACGAACGAGGCGGTGGTCGATGATTCGTTTTCGATCCGCAACGCTTCGATGATATTGTCGGCGATGCGGCCTGCCGCCGATGGACTGGTGAGGTTTGTCGCGATGATCGCAAATTCATCGCCGCCGAGCCGCGCCATCATCTGGTTACGATCGAGCACCATGGTCACGCATTTCGCGACCCGCTTGAGGAGCGCATCACCGGCTGCGTGCCCGAACAGGTCGTTCACTTCCTTGAAGCGATCAAGGTCGAGGCAGAACACGGCAAATGACCGGCCCGAGGCAAGGTGCGCCTCGATTTCCAGGTCGAGCCGGGCGTTGAAGCTGTTTCGGTTCGGCAACCCTGTCAACGCGTCGTGGTGCGCCAGGAAATGAATGTGCTCTTCGGCTTTCTTGCGGTCACGCAGATCGCGGACGGCGATGGCATGGTGCGGCTGACCTGCGAAGTCGATCGAGCGTAGGATGAATTCAGCCGGGATGAACTGGCCGTTGACATCGCGCAATTCCGCCTCGATCCGCTCCCGCGGCTTCGCCACCAGCTTGTGCCTGACAGCCTCCTCGGGCAGACAGATCGCCAGCGATTTCCCGATCACATCGTCGGGGACGTAGCCGGTCAGTTCCGTCAGGCTCGAATTGATCGAAACAATCTTGTCGCCGTAGCAGACCAGCAAGCCCTCGGCTGACGCATCGGCAAGGCCGCGCATGCGATCGACCTCAAGTTCGGCGCGATGGCGTTCACGGATATCGAGCGCAAGACCCGCGCAGGCGAGAAACAGGATCGTCAGCGAGGCGAGCGCGACGCCAAGCGCAAGCCAGCCAGCCGGAAGCGCCAGTGCCGACACCACGACCGTCGGATCGGGGATGATGGAGACCGCGCCCATGGCGGTGAAATGATGACTGCAGATTGCCAGCGTGAGCAGCACCGCCCCGATGGCCTTCCATTTCATCGACCCGTCGCGCAAACCGGCCGGCAGCGCCGTCGCTCCGATCGCCGCGCCGAGCGCAATGGAAACGACAACGAGAGCGGGATCCCACTCAATCCGCCCGGCGATCTCGAAAGCTGCCATTCCGGTGTAGTGCATCGCCGCGATGCCGCCGCCGACGATCGCTCCACCGATCCAGCGCCCGGCAGGCACGCTGTTTGCGGACGCGACCAGAAGACCAGCGCCGGTAAGCAGGATGGCCGCAAGCAGCGACAGGATGGTGAGGATAATGTTGTATCCGCTCGGGATGCCAGGCGAGTATGCGAGCATGGCGACGAAGTGCGTCGCCCAGATGCCGAAGCCGCTTGCGGTGGCGGCGACGCATAACCAGACATCGCGCATATAGCCGTTCGTCTTGCGGACGTGATTGAGGAAGTTGATCGCCGCGAACGACGCGATCCCACATACGAGGGCCGCCAGCACCACCAGCCGCAGGTCATGCGCGTAGGCGATGCAGTTGTATATGGTAAACATCCGGCTAACGCCCCCGCGTGAAATATCTTCCACAAGTGCAATTGTCCGGATCATGCAGCCGCCGCCCTTGCGCAATCCTGAACAAGGCGCGGCCCAATTGGCACGGTGGTTATTTTTCCCTGACCTGCCGGCCGCTTTTTTGTCGATTGAACGGCCAACAGGCAGCGTCTGAAACACGCGCACAACGCGCCCACCAAGACAAAGCGTTGATCGGCCGGCAGTGAGCGGCCGTCCCTCGACACCGGGCTTCAATGATCCTGCCTATCCGATCGAGGGACGAACGGCGCGGACGGGGTGAGGCAAGCAAGGCGCCTCTACACGGCGCCACCCGGCAAAGTATAATGTAGCCGCCCTCAATTCCGGAGCCAACCTTGGGAGGCGTGTCGTAATCCCGAGCATGGATGACCGCAAACACCGGCTGGTCCGGCACGGCATGGTGCTATTTTTGACCGGTCTGCTGATCGGCTTTGCGAGGGCCAGGTCAGCAATCCTCGGATGGCTCTGGCCGCTCATTTGGAAGGTCTGATGAACGGCACCTTCCTGATCGCGCTCGGCGCGGTTTGGTCCGTCATCCATCTGCCGAGCGGCCTGGTGACCGTCGCCTACTGGGCCCTGCTCTATGGCGCCTATGCATGATGAGGCGCCTGACTGTCATCATGTTCGCGCTCGCGGCATATTGCGTGCCGGCAAATGCGGCATCGCTGTCGACCTTTGCCTATGATGCTGCGGGTTGGCACCTAGCCGTTCAGCTGCTGCAGGCTCATGCTGACCCCTTTATTTGACTACGAACGTCTGCGCCAGCCGACTTCAATGAGCCACTTCTGATAGTCGTGTTCAAACCGTTCACGGTCGGCTGGCAATGGCTGCGGTTTTGCACGAGCAAGAATTTCAGCGAGAGGTTCGAGACCTACAGCGCGACGTCGTTCATCCACTCTTTCCGGATCCTCAATCGTGTAGGGCCGCATGTTGCCATGCGCATCGGGCTTGAGCTGCGTGCCGTAGAGCTGCGGCCTGTCTTCGAACATACGAATTCTGTCCTCCAGCATGGCTGGCTGCCAGAGTGGGACCGTGTGCTCGAGCGCGGCCTCGGCAAGAAGCTTAAGGCACGAGCGCTGGAATTCCGGTTGAGAAATGGCGTGCTGAGCGATCAACCAGGCAGCCTTCGCGGCTCGTTTGCCGACCAGGCGCTCCATCGGCCATCCGATCTGAGCTATGATCGCCTGGAGCCGCAAAGCATTCTTCTCGTGAATAGCGGCCATACGTGGATCATAGCCCTCGTATAGCGCGCCCGATGTCGCCAGCTCGTCAGCGAACTTCCGGTCATGTTCCGCCATGGCGATGAGGTCGTCAGCAATTCTGCAATCCATCCCGAATTACCTTGAGCAGGCGAGGCGCAGAAACGTATTGCCAATTGTAGCAATTATCGCTCGAACGCGGTCGAAGACGTAGGGGGCTTCAGCTTCGGGGCAAACGCGGAAGTCCGACACCAAGCGTCGCGAGGCCGCGTTGCCCTGCCAGTAGATATCGTCCAGCGAAAGCAGCAGCAATCGCGAATGGTGCCCCGGATTTTCAAAAGTGCGGGAGTCGCGTCCGAAAGCAGAGATGATGCAATCGCTTAGAAAAAGCGCTTGGTGCCCAGGGGCGGAATCGAACCACCGACACTGCGATTTTCAGTCGCATGCTCTACCAACTGAGCTACCTGGGCGTGCCGCTGAGCCCATGGCCCATCGAGCGGGCGGTTTATAGTGGCCCCCAGCCGCGCTGTCTACCCGCCTGGCTCAAGCCACATACGCTTGCGAAATCAGGCCAATCCTGCGCCCCCGCCGTCAGTTGTCCACCCTGATCTTTGCCTCCCGGATCACCGGGCCCCATTTGTCGATTTCCGACTTCAGGAAGTTGGCCAGTTCGGCTGGTGTCGAGCCTTTCGGGGTCGCGCCGAGTTCCTCGAGCCGCGTCTTGACCGATGGATGGGCGAGCGCGGCGTTGGTGTCGGCATTGATCCTGGCGACGATGTCTTGCGGCGTCTTCGCTGGCACGAAGAAGCCGAACCATGACATCACGTCGAAGCCGGGCACCCCCTGTTCCGCGATGGTCGGGATGTCCGGCACCACGGCCACGCGCTCCTTGGTCGTCACCGCAAGGCCGCGCACCGAGCCCGCCTTCACATGCGACAGGATCGAGGGCATGTTGTCGAAGATGACATCGACACGGCCGGGAATGAGGTCGTTGATCGCCGGCGCGCCGCCGCGATAGGGGATGTGCGTCATCTCGACCTTCGCCAATCGCTTGAACAACTCGCCGCTCAGATGCAGCGTGGTGCCGTTGCCGGACGAGGCGTAGGTGACCTTGCCCTTGTTGGCGTTGCAATAGGCGATGAACTCCTGAACCGATTTGGCCGGCGAGGAATTCGGCACGCACATCAGATTGGGCTGGGTGATCAGGAGTGTCACCGGCGCGAAGTCACCGACGGGATCGTAGCTGAGGGACGGATACAGGAACTGGTTGGTGGCCTGTCCGGGGCCGACGATGAAGATCGTGTAACCGTCGGGTTCGGAATGGGCGACATTGTCGGCTGCGATATTGCCGCCGGCGCCCGGCCTGTTCTCCACCACGACCGACTGGCCCCACACCTCCTGCAGGCGGTTGCTGACGAGGCGCGCGGTGATATCGGTCGAGCCGCCCGGCGCGAACGGCACCACCACGCGCACCGGCTTGACCGGCCAGTCCGCGGCCCGCGCGCGGGACGAAAGGAGGGTTGGCGCGGCCAAAGCGGACGCGGTGAGGCCGACAAAACAGCGGCGGTTCAGCATGAGCGCACTCCTCCCAAAAGGACCGCCTGATTGCGTCAGGTCATCTGTTTTGCGGAGTGTGCGGACAAGCCTCGACGAAATCAATGCAACCCGTCAGCGAAT
>VAZG01000193.1 GCA_005885285.1 Alphaproteobacteria bacterium
CGCGGCCGGATGGCCGTCGATCACGGTGACGATGCCGCAGTCGCGCGGCAGCGGCGCCAACAATTGCTCGATATGGCTTAGGTGTTGCACGCCGCGGCGGTCGCCGCGCAACTTTCGCGCCGCGGTCCAGCCGGCATGCAGTCGGTCGGCCGAGGTGATCGCGAGCAGCCCGATATCCCGGCGATTCTCGCCGATAAAACCTGTCGCCTCGATCGCTTCAGGCGCGAGCGCGCCGGTATAGGCGATCACGATTTCGCAATTCGGCCCGGGCTTGCGCAGCCAATAAGCGCCCTCGGTGATGTCGCGCTGCAGATCGGGCGTCATGATCCGCTGCGGCTGCTCGATGGTGCGGGTCGAAAGCCGCAAATAGACCGAACCACCCTCGCCGCCTTCGCGCTGCATGTGCCGAAAACCGAAAGCCATGATGACCGAGAGCTCGTCGACAAAGCCAGGCTCGAACGACGTGAGCCCATCCTGCGCCATCCCGATCAAGGGCGTTGCGATCGACTGATGCGCGCCGCCTTCGGGCGCGAGCGTAATGCCTGATGGCGTCGCCGCCACCATGAAGCGCGCATCCTGGTAGCAGGCGTAGTTCAGCGCATCGAGGCCGCGCTCGATGAAGGGATCATAGAGCGTTCCCACCGGAAGCAGCCGTTCGCCATTGATTTGATGCGACAGGCCGAGCGCCGACATCAGGATGAACAGGTTCATCTCGGCGATTCCGAGCTCGATGTGCTGGCCGCGGGGCGAGAAATCCCAGTTGTAGGTCGACGGGATCTTCTCCTGCCGGAACAGGTCGGCGTTCTCGGCCTTGGCGAACAACCCGCGACGGTTGACCCAGGCGCCGAGGTTGGTCGAGACCGTGACGTCGGGTGACGCCGTCACGATGCGCGACGCCAACTCGCTGTCGCCGCGCGCGAGTTCATTCAGCAAGAGGCCAAAGCCCTGCTGGGTCGACATCTGGGCGGCCTGATTGAACGAGAGCCGTTCCGGCACTTCGATCGCGGGCGCGCTCAGGCGGCGGCGTCCCTCGCGGTTGAACGGCGCGTCGGCCAGGAACGATTCCAGCTCGGCCGGGCTTTGCGACAGCCCTTCGAATCTTTCCCACTCACGGCCCGGGCGGATGTTCTGGGCGGCGCGCCATTTCTCCATCTGCGCCACCGTCATCAAGCCGGCATGGTTGTCCTTGTGGCCCTGGAACGGCAGGCCGACCCCCTTGATGGTATAGGCGATGAAGCAGACGGGACGGTCGTGGTCGATCGCCTCGAAAGCCTCGATCATGGCGGCCATATCGTGGCCGCCGAGATTGGACATCAGCGCCAATAACGCGTCGTCGCTGCGCCGGTCGATCAGTTGCGACACCTCGCCCTCATCGCCGATGTCGTCCGCGAGATGCTTGCGGAATGCGGCCCCGCCCTGAAAACACAGCGCCGCATACATCTGGTTCGGGCAATTATCGATCCAGCACCTGAGCGCCTCGCCGCCGGGTTCGGCGAAAGCTTGCCGCATCAGCCTGCCGTATTTCACGATCACTACGTCCCAGCCGAAATTGCGGAACATGGATTCGAATTTCGCCCACAGCCCCTCGCGCACCACGGCATCCAGGCTCTGCCGGTTATAATCCACCACCCACCAGGTGTTGCGCAGGCTTTGCTTCCAGCCCTCGAGCAGCGCCTCGAAGATGTTGCCTTCGTCCATCTCGGCATCACCGACCAGCGCGATCATGCGCCCCTCGGGCCGGTCCTGCATCCAGCCGTGCGCCTTGACGTAGTCCTGCACCAGCGAAGCGAACAATGTCTGGGCGACACCAAGCCCTACCGAGCCAGTCGAGAAATCGACGTCATCGGTATCCTTGGTGCGCGACGGATAGGACTGCGCACCCTTGAAGCCGCGAAAATTCTCCAGTTTTTCGCGGCTCTGGTGCCCGAACAGATACTGGATCGCGTGAAACACCGGGCTCGCATGCGGCTTCACCGCGACGCGGTCCTGCGGCCGCAACACCGAGAAGTACAAGGCCGACATGATGGTGGCGAGCGAGGCCGACGAGGCCTGATGGCCGCCGACCTTCAACCCGTCGGTATTGGGACGGATGTGGTTGGCGTGGTGAATGGTCCACGACGACAGCCACAGCACTTTGCGCGCAAGCGCGGACAATAGTTCAAGGCGTGCGGGTTCGATTGCCATGGCATGCCTCCGGACGGCGCGATGGGACAGTTGATGTTAATGCGCCGGCCATCACCTAAAATCTCAAATTTTGGCGACATACATCGAAAAATTGGGATAAAATCCCGTTTTGCAACCGGTTTTAACGAGTTAATTCCAATGTCCGCCCTTGATGCCATCGACCGCAAGATCCTGAGCCTGCTGCAATCCGACAGCCGCCTGACCATGCAGGAACTCGCCGACAAGGTCGGGCTTTCGGTCTCGCCATGCCATCGCCGGGTCAAGCTCCTGGAGGAGCGCGGCGTCATCACGCGCTATATCGCAACCGTCGACCAGAAATCGTTAGGGCTCCACGTCAGCGTCTTCATCTCGATCAAGCTGGCGCGGCAGAAGGAAGAGGATCTCGACCGCTTCGCCAAAGCGATCTCGAAATGGGACGAGGTTCTCGAGTGCTATCTGATGACCGGCAACCGCGACTATTTGCTCCGTGTGGTCGCCGCCGATCTCTCTTCGTATGAGGCATTCCTGAAGAACAAGCTGACGCGGCTCGACGGCATCGCCTCGATCGAATCGAGCTTTGCGCTGAGCCAGGTGAAGTACTCGATCGCGCTGCCGGTGTGAGCGCTCCCTCGCCCCGTTCTCTTGTCCGCGTGAGCCCGCCTTCGGGCGAAGGCGGATGCGGGTTGGGGTTGCTGAGCGGCCCGCCGTTGCGGATGAAGCTTATCAAGCGTTCGGCGACAGCTCGCCGTCCATTTCCAGCAGCTGCGAGCGCCGCAGCCGCTCGCGGTGCGCGGTATAGAGACCGCTGGCAACGATGAACGCGGCGCCGGTCACGGTCCAGATATCGGGCACTTCGCCGAAGATCAAGAAGCCGAGCATGCTGACCCACAGAAGCTGGCTGTAGGAGAACGGCGCCAGCACCGAAGCATCCGCATACCGGAAGGCCAGCACGACGATCCATTGTCCCGCCGTCGACGCAACGCCGATGAAAATCCCGAACAGAATGTCGTGCCAACTCGGCGTCACCCACACCGAGGGCACCAGCGCAGACAAGATGCAAACGCCGGCGATCGACGAATAGGTCATCGTGGTGACGGCGCGCTCCATGCCGCTCATCATGCGCGTCATGATCAGCGTGCAGGCCCACGCGAACGCGGAAACGAGTGGAAAGACCGCAGCCGGATGAAACGCGCCGCTCCCGGGCCGCAGGATGATCAGCACCCCGATCAGGCCGACGGCCGTCGCGATCCAGCGCCGAAGGCCGACGCTTTCGCCGAGGAAAACAATCGAGAGCGCCGTGACGAACAGCGGCGCGACGAAGCCCGTCGCGGAGGCTTCCGCGATCGGCAAAAACCTTAAGCCCGAAATGAAGAACAGCGATGAGCCGAGCAACGCAGTGCCGCGCATCAGTTGCAAGCCGAGGTTTTTCGTTCGCAGCGCATAGAGCGGTGACCCCGGCAGCATCGAGGGAGCCATGATCAGTGCGAACACCAGGAACCTGATCCAGGCGATCTCGATCGACGGCAATGTCGCCGACAGATATTTCGCGGTCACATCGGAAGCGCCGAGAAATACCGTGGACGCCAGGATCAACGCGATGCCCTTGAACGGGTGATCGGCGCGCGCCGGCGCGCCGCGCGCGACCGATTTCTTTTCAGGCAATGGCAACGAGGCGCTGTCGAGCCTAACGGCTGCGGCGGGAGGCGGGGTCACGGTAGAACTCTAGGCGATGAATCGAATCGGGCGAGGCTTCAAAAAACAACAAATGCCGGTGTTCGACAATACCCGAAAACAGGATGCCGATATGCGGGATTGGGCGCGGCGGACGACGGATCGAGCGTGAAACACTTTGTTAAGCAACGTTTCGCTTTGGTGCCGCAACAATCTACAGCATCGGCAGGCCGCGCGGTTTCGCCCCGCGCGGGAACGCCTTGTCGAGCGCTGCGATCTCATCCTTGTCGAGCACAAGATCGCCGGCTGCGGCGTTGTCGACGGCGTGGTCGGCGCTCGATGCCTTGGGAATCGCGAATACGGATTTCGTCCGCGTCAGGAAACTCAGCGCGACCTGGCGCGGCGTCCCCTGGTGCGCGTCTGCGATTTCCTGCAGCAGCTGGCCTGCCTTGCTGCGCGGCGCCGGGAAATCGTCGTGACCAAATGGCGAATAGGCCACCACGGCGACACCATGTTGCTCGCACCATGGTATCACCGCGTGTTCGATCGCGCGCTCCTGCAAATGATAGAGCACCTGATTGCAGGCGATCCTACCCTCGCCCGCCGCATCGAGAATCTCCTCGAGATCATCGGTGTCGAAATTGCTGACGCCCCATGCGCGGATCTTGCCGGCGTGCGCGAGTTCCTCGAACGCCGCAACGGTTTCCGCGAGCGGGTACGATCCGCGCCAATGCAGCAGATAGCAATCGAGCCGGTCGGTCTTCAATCGTTTCAGCGAGCGCTCGCAAGCTGCAATGGTGCCACGCCGCGAGGCGTTGCTCGGCAGCACCTTGGAAACCAGAAACAGATCGTCGCGCTTGCCCGCGATCGCCTCCGCAATGACGAGCTCGGCATCGCCATACATCTCGGCGGTGTCGATGTGGGTCATGCCGAGCTCGATGCCGCGGCGCAGCGCCGCGACCGCTCGCTTGCGATCGCCGCGATCGATATACCAGGTGCCCTGCCCGATCACGGAGACTTTTGGGCCGTTACGGCCGAATGGCTCAATTCGCATGTTTATCTCAATACGCTGAGGTCGGCGACCAGCACGCCGCCGGTCGCCGATTCCGTAATGTAGAGACGGTCGCGATTGTTCCCTCCGATCGCGACATTGGTGCAGGTCGCCCCGGCGCAGGATTTGATCCGTGCTATCAATTCTCCATTGGGGGCAAACACGAAGACATGTCCGAGCGAAGCGTGCGCGACGACGAGGCGGCCTTGTTTATCCATGGTCATGCCGTCCGGGCCGCTCGGCCCGAACATCGAGCAGAAGCGGCCGACCTTGGACACGCTACCGTCCTTCATGAACGGCAAACGCCAGACCGCGTTGTCGCGCGTCATCGCCACGAACAGCACAGCCTCGTTCGGATCGAGCACGAGGCCGTTGGGGCTGATGCCCCTATCGAGCAGGCAGTCGAGCCGCCCGCCTTTGGTGAGCCGATAGACCCGCCCGCTCGGATCGTGCAGCCCGGTCTGGCCCTGGTCGGTGAAGTAGACATCGCCGTTGGAGGCGAGATGCAGGTCATTGCAACCGCGGAACGATTCCGAGTTGCGCGAGGTCAATAGCGGCCGCATCGTTGCGGATTTGACGTCAAGCTCCATGATGCCATGCATGTAGTCGGCGACCAGCACGCGTCCGTCCGCGCCGACCTTGAGCCCGTTTGGCCAGCCCTCATACTCCGTCATTCCGGGATGGCCCGAAGGACCAGACCCGGAATCTTTCCGGGTTCGCTTCGCGCCCCGGGGATGACGATCAGTGAGCGGCCGCCAGTTGCTGCGGTACGGAACTCACATCAGCCTGCGCGATCAGACGCTTCAATTCCGGAAGACACGACCCGCAATTGGTGCCGGCCTTCAGCCGCGCACCGATCTCGGCGGCGGTATTTGCGCCGGCCGCGACCGCGTTGCAGATCGTGGTGCGCCCGACGCCAAAACAGGCGCAAACGATGGGGCCAGCACCCGCCAGGCCGTCCGCCGCTTTGCCCGACAGCAACATCCGCCGTTCGTCATCTCTGAGCTGATCTGCTGCAAACAGATTCTTGACCACTTCCCAGTCGCCGGCATCGTGGGCGGGGCCAACGAACAGACAGGTTTCGATGCGCCCCTGCGCGAATGACGCCGCGCGATAAACGCCGCCGCCGAAATCGCGGTATTCGGCCAAATCCTCGCCGGCAAAGGGTTGCAGCCATGATGGCCATCGCAGGAGATCGGCATTGTCGGCGAACAAATAGGCGTAGCCGCCCGAGACCGCGGCGCGCGCCCACCAGAGGTGGCCAGGCAATGCTAGCTGCACCCGCGACAGCACAAAGCCGCGGAACACATATTCGTAAGGCGCAATCGATGCCGGCGTCGCCTTGCTCTCGGGCTGCCCCGAGAACGGATCGGTGTGCGGCGAAATCAGCGCGCCGACGCGCGCGTTCGATGCGGTCGCTTGGCTCCAATGGATCGGCGCAAACAGCATGCCGCGCTGCTGGCGCGCATTGACGGCCACTTTCAGAATGCATTCGCCGTAGTCGGTGACGAGCCGTGCAAAGCTATCGTCGGTGATGCCAAATTTGGTCGCATCGTCGGGATGGATCTCGACGAACGGCTCCGCCAAATGCGAGCCCAATCGCGGGCTCATTCCGCTGCGCGTCATGGTGTGCCACTGATCGCGGATTCGGCCGGTGTTAAGCCGCAGCGGCCGGCCGGCATGGGTTTCGGTTCGCAGCGCCGGAATATCGGGCGCCGCGAAGTGCGCCTTGCGGTCGCTGCCATAGAACCCGCCATCGGCGAAGAAGCGCTGCTGCGGTTCGCTATCGCCTGGCCGGATCGGCCACAGCGCGGGGTCCAACGCGTCGAAAGCATCGTCCGATATCGATTGAAACGCGCCGATATCGAAATCCCGGCCGCCATTGTTCTCGAACGCCGACAGTGCAGCATGCTCGCGGAATATCTCGGCAGCGGAATTGAAGTTGAACGCGTGCCCGAAACCGAGCCGCTTCGCCACCTCGCCGAGGATCCACCAATCGGGCCTGGCTTCCCCCGGCGCGGCCAAAAACGCGCGCTGCCGCGAAATTCGCCGCTCCGAATTGGTCACCGTTCCCGACTTCTCGCCCCAGGCCAGCGCGGGCAACAGCACATGCGGACCGGCCTCGACGGTGTCATTGGACTGCACATTCTCCGAAACTACGAACAGTTCGAGCTTCTTTAAGGCTTCGCGCGCGGCATCGGCGTTCGGCAACGATACTGCCGGATTGGTGCCCATCACCCACAACGCCTTGATCTCGCCGCGACCGATCGCCTCGAACATCTGGACTGCCTTGAGCCCCTCATGGGTCGCGATGCGCGGCGCCTTCCAGAACCGGCGCACGCGGTCTATCTCAGGCGGCGTGAACCCCATATGCGCCGCGAGCTGGTTGGCGAGCCCGCCGACCTCGCGGCCGCCCATGGCGTTGGGTTGGCCGGTCAACGAGAACGGCGAGGCGCCCACCTTGCCGATCCGTGCCGTGGCGAGATGGCAGTTGAGAATGGCGTTGACCTTGTCGGTGCCCTGCGCCGACTGGTTGACGCCTTGCGAATAAAGCGTGACCACCCGCGCCGTGTCACGGAACATCGCAAAGAACGCCGCCACGTCTGCTTCCGCAAGACCGGTCGCGAGCGCCGTGGCAGCGGCGCTTCCGGCCATGCTCCGGGCCCGTGTCAGCGCCTCGTCGAAGCCGGAGGTGTGTGCCTCGATATAGTTGGCATCGAGCGCGCCGTTGTCCGCAAGATGCACCAGCAATCCGCAGAACAGGGCGCTGTCGGTACCGGGCCTCACGCCCAAGAAGAGATCGGCATCTGTCGCGGTGTCGGTCCGGCGCGGATCGATCACGATCATGCGCGCGCCGCGCTTCTGCTTGTTGGCAAGCATGCGCTGGTACAACACCGGATGGCACCACGCCGCGTTCGAGCCGACCAGCACCAGGAGATCGGCTTCGTCGAGATCCTCATAACAGCCGGGCACGGTGTCGGCGCCGAAAGCACGGCGGTGACCCGCAACTGTCGAAGACATGCAGAGCCGCGAATTGGTGTCGACATTGGCCGAGCCGATGAATCCCTTCATCAGCTTATTGGCGACGTAATAATCCTCAGTCAGCAATTGCCCGGAAAGATAGAACGCGACTGCGTTCGCGCCGTCGCGCGCGATGATATGCTGGAGCCGGTGGGCGACGTGGTCGAGCGCATCGCTCCAGGCGATCCGCTCCATCACGCCCTTGGCGCAGCGGATCATCGGATAAAGCAGGCGGCCCTCGAGGCTGAGCGTTTCGCCGAGCGCCGAGCCCTTCGAGCACAGCCGACCCAGATTGGCGGGATGGTCCGGATCGCCGGAGATGGCGGCGCCGCCCTTGTTGTCGGGCGTCGCCAGCACGCCGCAGCCGACACCGCAGTAGGGACAAGTCGTGCGGGTGGCGCGAATGGAAGGATCGATCGCCGTCATATGAACGAAGCGGTCATGGCATCAGGCCGCCTTGGGTGAAAGGGCGAGCGAACGGCCGAACATCATGTCGGGGCGGATTCTCGCGATCGGTTCGCTCGAGCGGATCAGTTCGAGATACCAGAGCGCGTCGGTTACATCGCCGATCAGTACCGCGCCGGTGAGCCGGCCCTCGGCGACGACCAGCTTCTTGTAGGTGCCGTGCTTGACGTCGGAGAGCACGATGGCCTCGCTGCCGTCCTCGCCCATGAAATCGCCGGCCGAAAACACGCTGACGCCCGACACTTTCAAATTGGTCGCAACGACGCTGCCCTGGTAGGCCGCATTGCGACCCGCGAGATGCCGCGCCAGCACGCGCGCCTGTTCGTAAGCCGGCTCGACCAGTCCGTAGCAAATGCCGCGATGCTCGGCGCATTCCCCGAGCGCGAATACATCGGCCGCGCCGGTCTTTAGATGGTCGTCGACGACGACGCCGCGATTGACCGATAGGCCGGCCTCCTTGGCCAGCGCAACATTGGGCCGGATGCCGGCGGCGAAAATCACGGCGTCCGCCTCGATCCGCCGCCCGTCCACGAGTTCGACGGCCTCGACGCGGGTCTCGCCGTGGATCTGCGCGGTATTGGCATTCAAGAGAATCCTGATGCCCTTGCGTTCGACCAGCGATTTCAAGAGCGCCGCGGCGGGTGCATCGAGCTGGCGCTCCATCAGGCGGTCCATCAGATGGATCAGGTCGACCTGCGCGCCGGCCTTGGCAAGGCCGTAGGCCGCTTCCAATCCCAACAGGCCGCCGCCGACCACCACCACTCGCTTCTTGCGGGTTGCGAGCGTCAGCAGGAGATCGACATCGCGGCTGTCGCGAAAGGTGTGGACGCCGGCGAGATCGGCGCCTGGTACGTTGAGCCGCAACGGCGCCGAGCCGGTGGCAAGGATCAGCTTCGAAAACGCAATGCTCTCTTCATTTTCGATCTTGAGTTCGCGGCGGCCGAGATCGATCTCGGTGGCTCGGCAGTTATATTTCAGCGTCACGCCGCGGTCGCGCCACCAGTGGGCCGGGTTGAGCTCGATGTCATGGGAAGCGGTCTCGCCGGCAAGCACCGATGACAGCAGCACGCGGTTGTAAGCCAAACGCGGCTCGGCGCCGATCACCGCGATGGCGTAACGGCCGAGCGCGGTCTTCGCGAGTTCGTCGACCAGACGCGCGGCCGCCATGCCATTGCCGACAATCACCAGCGCTTCGCTCACGAAAACATCCTCACTCGGCGGCCTGAGGCCGCCCATAGGCCTCGGAAATCATATAGCCCGACAAAGTGCCGTAGGCCGCGGTCCAGGCTGCGGCGACCTCGTGCGTCCAGTCCTCGCCCAGTCCCTTTTCCAGCGTCCACAGCAAGGCGCCGCCGACCACCGGATAGTGCTCAGGCTTGGCGCCATAGCTGACATGGCGGATTGCAAGCGCGCTCGCGGCCGGCAGCACCGATGCGAGATTGGAAAGGCCGTCCACCACGACGGCCAACGTTGCCATCAGCTTCTTGCGCTGCTCGGTCATGTCGGTTGGAAACATCGCCTTGACCTGCGGCGCGACCGCGAACAGGCGATCATAGAAGATCGCGGCGGCCTGATCGGCGATCGGTGCGACTCTGGCGAAGCTCTCTTGCACGAGTTTGACTTGGTCGGGTGTCATGTCTCGCTCCTTTGCTCAACCCCTCGCCCCGCCAGTGGGACGAGGGGACGACGAACTACACGGCCCTACACGCGCGCTTCGGCGAGGCTCGGCACGCCGGCTTCCGCGGGGCTGCGGCGCAGGTAGAACCACCAGGTGAACGCCAGACAGATCGCGTAGAAGCCGAGGTAGATGACCAGCGCGAGCTGCGGACCGCCGGTGATGGCAATCGACTTGCCGAAGCCCGACGGGATCAGGTAGCCGCCGCAGGCACCGATGGCGCCGATGAAGCCGAGCGCGGCACCGCTTTCGATGCTCGCGGCCTTCATGGCAGCGGCGCGGCCGGCGTCGCCGAGGCCTCGCGCCTTTCGCAGATTCTCCTCGCGGAAGATCGAGGGGATCATCCGATAGGTCGATCCGTTGCCGACCCCGGTGGTGACGAACAGGATCAGGAACATCACCAGGAACCCGGCGAAATCCTTCGTGCCCACAAAGTACAGCACACCGATCGTCGCGGCCGCCATCGCGATGAAATTCCAGAACGTCACGATCGCACCGCCGACCCTGTCGGCGAGCAAGCCACCCAATGGCCGCGACAACGAGCCCACCAGCGGTCCCATGAACGCGATCGCGATGGTGACTGCCGGGAATTGCGTCTTGATCAGAAGCGGAAACGCGGCCGAGTAACCGATGAAGGAGCCGAACGTCCCGATGTAGATGAAGGACATGATCCAGGTGTGCTTGCGCTTGACGATCGCGACCTGATCCTTGAACGAAGCCTTCGCCGAGGTCAGGTTGTTCATGAAGAAGACCGCGCCGAACAGCGCGATCGCCAGCGGCAGCATCCACATCAGTCCCGCGTTCTGAAGGTAGACGCCCGCGACCGGCGAGGCCTGATAGAGATTGATCAGGCCGGCTCCCATCAGGATTGGCGTCAGCAATTGGACGCTTGAGACACCGATATTGCCGCCGGCGGCGTTCAAGCCGAGCGCCCAGCCCTTCATGCGGTCGGGATAGAAGAAGGAGATGTTGGCCATGCTGGAGGCAAAATTGCCGCCGCCGAGACCGGCAGTGGAGGCCACCAGCAGCATCAGCCAGAACGGCGTCTCGGGGTGGCTGACGAAATAGGCGAGCGAAAGCGTTGGGATGAACAGCACCGCGGCGCTGAAGATGGTCCAGTTGCGGCCACCGAACGTCGTCACTGCGAAGGTGTAGGGAAAGCGCATCAGCGAGCCGATCAGCCCCGGCAGCGCCACCAGCTGAAACAACTCATCGGTCGAGAAATGAAAACCGGCCGCCGGCAATTTGGTCGCGACGATGCTCCAGATCAGCCAGACCGAAAATCCGATATGTTCGGCGACGATCGACCAGATGAGATTGCGCCGGGCGACGAATTTGCCCTTGGAGTTCCAGAAGGTCTCATCCTCTGGTCTCCAATCTGAAATCCAGGTCGGGCTCTGATCGCTCATTACAAAGTTCCTTTCTCCGCGGGCTCGTCGCGGGCGCTTGAAGGCACGACAACGCGTTCCGGGAAGGCCCCGGTTGGCGGCATAAAAATTTCGGATATTTGGCTTCGCGGACGGCATCGATGGCGTCGGCATCAAGCTATTCAAGCTTCGTGCCAACCTGCCGCAGCTAAGGATCTGTAGTTTTTTCAGCTGGTTGCAGGAATCGTCTAAGATTTTGCCGAGGATTCAAGCGCATGCAAAATTTGCGATTCGCTTATTTCTTGAATGGCGATTCGCTCATTTCTTGTGCGGCGCACAAGAAATGAGCAAGTGCCCAAAAAATGAATATCGAAGATGATCCGGAAAAGTGGTGCCCGTCTCCCTCGCGACAAACGCGGAATGCATTTGCGCGGAGATCATGCTCCAAACGATAAACCTAAAGGGCGGTAGCGGAGGCTATCGCGCTTTAGGCGGTCTCGGTGACTTTGACTCCCAGCGGCTTTGGCGCGGCCCCTTCACCCGGCTTCACGCGGAAATCGTAGGTCATCAGATGCCATGGACCATCGGCCTTCTTGCCGTCCGGCATGGTCGGATCGCTGCGTTTTTCGACCCTGGCGATGAGTTCGTCCTTGACGCCGAACACCACGTCGGAATCGAGATATTTGTCGCCGCCGATGAAGACGTGGGTGATCAGCGGCTCGTAACCCGGTGCGTTGACGAGGAAATGCACATGCGCGGGCCGCATCGGATGCCGCCGCGTCTGCAGGATCATCTCCCCGACCGGGCCATCGGTCGGGATCGGATAGCTGCAGGGCAGGATAGTGCGAAAGAAGAAGCGGCCATCGGCGTCGGTGACGAAGCGCGCCCGCGATGACGGTCCTTGGGTTTCGTAAGAGGGCTTCTGCGAATCGTAGAATCCATCATCGTCAGCATGCCAGACGTCGACCGGAACGCCCGCGAGCGGCTTGCCTTTGAGATCGGTGACCCGGCTCTGCACGAACATCCGCTCGCCGGGAAGATTTGCCGAGATATCGGCTCCATGCGGCATCTTCTTGTGCTCGCCGACATAGAACGGACCGAGCACGGTGGTCTCGGTCGCGCCTGCGCGCTCGCGATGGTTGACCGCATCGACCAGCATCGAAACCCCGAACACATCCGAGAGCAGGATGAACTCCTGGCGGGTCGGGGTGCATTTCTGGCCGACGCGGGTCAGGAAATCGATGGCATAACCCCACTCGTCGAAGGTGAGATCGGTCTTGCGCACATAGTCGTGCAGCGACTTCACCAGCTCTTCCATCAGGAATTTGACACGCGGGTCCGGCGTCTCCTCGAAGCTGCGGATAACGGCGGCGGTGAGTTCGGTGTCGTTGAATTGAGGCATTGTTGTTGTCCTCGCGAATACCTGGGGAGCCCTTTAGCCTATACCAGCAACCGCGCCCAGGGTAGGCACGCGGAGTTGTTGGAACAGAGCCTATATATCGGCTATCAACGCGCCAAACCGAACGCTTGGAGATGGTCCCGATGCTGGCCCCGACCTCCGCTGCTCCCGAATCCGCAGGAATGTCCAAGGCAGCGCTCGACCGTCTGGAACGTCACCTGAAGAGCCGCTACATCGACGCCGGCCGCTTCCCGGGGACCCAGCTTCTGGTTTACCGGCGCGGCAACATCGTCCACAGCGCCGTGCAGGGCTTTGCCGACCTCGAACGCAAGGTCCCGCTGAAGGACGACACCATCTTCCGCATTTATTCGATGACCAAGCCGATCACCTCGGTAGCGTTCATGATGCTGTTCGAGGAGGGCCTGGTCGCGCTCGACGAGCCGGTCCACAAATACATTCCGGAATGGAAGAACCTCGGCGTCTTCGTCGCCGGCACCGCGCCGGCATTCCTGACCAGGCCGCCGTCGCGGCCGATGTTGATTGTGGACCTATTGCGGCACACCTCGGGACTGACCTACGGTTTCCAGCAGCGCTCCAATGTGGATGCCGCCTACCGCGAAAAGAAAATCGGTGACATCGTCAAGGCTGGCACGCTGCAAACAATGATCGAGGAGCTGGCGAAAATCCCGCTGGAATTCTCGCCGGGCGAAGCCTGGAACTATTCGGTCTCGACCGACGTGATCGGCTATCTCATCGGCAAGATCGCCGGCCAACCGTTCCAGCAGTTCCTCAAGGAGCGCATCTTCGATCCGCTCGGGATGAACGACACGGATTTCTTTGTCCCACCCGACAAGGTCCATCGCTTCGCGGCCTGCTATTCGGCCGATCCGCAAGGCGTGACGTTCCTTGCGACCGAGCGCAAGGGCAACTTGACACTGCAGGACGATCCGATCACGAGTTCGTTCCTCTCGCCGCCTGAACTCTTTTCCGGCGGCGGCGGATTGTGTTCGACCGCGACCGACTATCTCACCTTCTGCCGGGCGCTGCTCAATGGTGGCGAGCTGGACGGCGTCAGGCTGATTGGTCCGAAGACGCTCAAGTTGATGACATCGAACCATCTTCCCGGAGGGCGCGACCTGCCGGAAATGTCGAGATCGCTTTTCTCCGAGGCCATCTATGGCGGCGTGGGGTACGGCCTCGGCGTCTCCGTCACGATGGATCCGGCGAAGACCCTGATTCCTGGCAGCCCCGGGGAATATGCCTGGGGCGGCGCGGCCTCGACGGCGTTCTGGATCGATCCGGCGGAAGAACTGATCACGATTTTCATGACCCAGCTATTGCCCTCAAGCGCCTATCCGGTCCGCCGCGAGCTGCGCACCATGGTCTACGCGGCGATCACCGACAGCAACCTCTAGCGCCTACCGCACCGCAACGACTGGATGCCGCCGGCGCAAAATACTTGGCGGGTTTCGCACGCTTCTCCTATGCTTGCGGCGGTTTGGCGCCTCCGCCCGATTGCGTATTGCGGGAACCCCGCGTGCCGAAGCTTTCGCTGCCAGTTCGCCTCGCACTTCTGGTTGCAGGAACGATGCTGCCGCTGATCGTTTTCGCGGTCGGCATCGTCTTCAACCATTACGAACAGGATCGCAAAGAAGCCTCGCGCCGGGTATTGGAAACGGTGCGCAGCATTCGCCTCGTGCTCGATGCCGAAATGCAGCGTATGACCGGCGGCCTTCAGGTCCTCGCTCTCACCAATTCGCTGCGCAGCGGCGATTTCCAAAGCTTCCGCCCCATCGCTTCGGGCTTCCTCGATCAATACGGCAAGGACGGCGTCGTATTGGTGGCGGATCGCGATGGGCGCCCGTTGTTTTCCTCGGCTACACCAGATGCGGCAAGCCTGCCGTTGCGCAACAATCGCGATCTCGTGGCGAAAGTGTTCGCGACAAAACAGCCGCACTACTCCAACCTCTTCATTGGCGTGGTGAAGAAGCAGCCGATCGTCACCGTCGAGGTACCGGTGTTTCGCGACGGCGAAGTGATCTATGACATCTCCTTTAGCCCGCCGATCGAGCTGTTCCAGACCATCGTCGAAAAGCAGCGCCCCAGTGAAAACTGGACGATCTCGATCTTCGATGGCGAAGGCATCAATTTCGCGCGTGTGCCGAACCCGCAGGCAACCATTGGCAAGCAGGCATCGCCCTCGCTCTATGCCGAGATGTTTCGAACAGCCGAAGCGACGCTTCCCACGGTTTCGCTCGAAGGCGTGCCGCTCATCACGACCTTTGCCCACTCCTCGCTCACCGGCTGGACCGTCGCCGCCGGCATGGCGCAAGACTCGCTGGTCGCCCCGCTGTGGCGCAATCTCGCCATCACGAGCGCGATTGGCGGTGTGTTACTTTTAATCGGTCTCGCCTTCGCGTTGCGGATGGCGGCAGTAATTGCCCGCGGCGAGCGGCTGCATGACCTCCTGATCGAGGAGCTCAATCACCGCGTCAAGAATACGCTGACCATTCTCCAGTCCATCGCCGTGCAAACCTTTCGCAGCGCAAGCAAGTCTGAACGCGAAAAATTCGAAGGCCGCCTGGGTGCGCTGGCGGATACGCATAATCTGCTCAGCGAGGAGAAGTGGCAGGGTTCTGGCCTGCGGGACGTGATCAGCCGCGTCCTGCAGCCCTATCTGCTCTCAAATCCCGAGCGGCTGCGTATGTTTGGACCAAAGGTTCCATTATCGCCGCGGCTTGCGGTGGTGCTGTCGATGGTTCTGCATGAGATCGCGACCAATGCCACAAAATACGGCGCGCTGTCGAACGACACCGGCACCGTCACGCTGGACTGGGACGTCACCCACGAAGAAGGAAAACCGAAATTGACATTGATCTGGAGCGAGAGCGGCGGCCCTCATGTCGTAGCACCGGTACAGCGCGGCTTCGGATCGCGATTAATCGAGCGCAGCGCGCGCGACCAGCTTGGCGGCGAGGCGACCGTCGATTTCCTTCCGCGCGGCGTGGTTTATACCGTGACCTGTGCGCTCGAAAACTGAAAGCTGAAAGTACGGACGCCCCGGTTCTACCCGAAGCTCTGCAGCGCCGGAAACGT
This sequence comes from Alphaproteobacteria bacterium, assembly GCA_005885285.1. Classification (GTDB taxonomy): domain Bacteria; phylum Pseudomonadota; class Alphaproteobacteria; order Rhizobiales; family Xanthobacteraceae; genus Bradyrhizobium. The sequence continues at coordinate 15,909 of VAZG01000193.1, forward strand.
CTCCAACAGCCAGATGCTGACATTGGATACCGCGCCGGTGAGGAAGCCGATGCCGGTCACGATCATCAGCACACCCATCGCCCGCTCGACACTGGCGAGATGCCGCTTCATTTTTGCAAACAGCGACGAAAACTGTTCGACCATGAAGGCCGCGATCAGAAACGGAATTCCGAGCCCGGCGGAATAGACCGCAAGCAGCCCCGCGCCCTTCACGACGGTTGCTTCAGCAGCCGCGATCGACAGGATGGCGGCGAGGATCGGGCCGATGCAGGGCGTCCAGCCGAACGCGAACGCGAGCCCCATGACATAGGCGCCCCACAGGCCCACGGGTCTCGGGATCGGCAGGCGGCCTTCCCGCATCAACACTCCGATCCGCGTCAGCCCCAGGAAGTGCAAACCCATGATGATGATGACGATGCCGGCGACGATCGAGAGCTCACTCGACCAGGCGCGGATCAGGCCACCGATCAGCGAGGCGCTGGCGCCAAGGGCCACAAATACGGTGGAAAAGCCAAGCACGAAGAAGGCAGCCGATACCATCACGGCGCGCTTCGAGGAAGACACCGTCTCCTCGTTGGTGACGTGCTCGATGGTCGCTCCGGTGAGATAGATCAAATAGGGCGGCACCAACGGCAGCACACAGGGCGACAGGAAGCTGACCAGGCCGGCAACCAATGCCGCCGGGATCGAAACATTTTGAATCATGCAATCATCGCTACCGCTCGCCTCGCGGCCCCGCCGCCTTGATTTAACCCGCGGGGCCAGCCTTGCTCACCCATACCGGCGATGCAGGATTCCCCTGTTCACAAATGCGGCATCGCTCAAGCCCGAACGGCCGTGCTTGATTGTTGATAAGGTGATGGGCCGCAAGTTCGCAATTATTTGACCAGGCGGAGCAGCGGGCGCCCGCGCTGCGGAAGCTTCGGATCGCGTGTTTTGTCCGTCGCCGCGTCCAAGGACATCTCGTCGCACAAAGCCCTCAGTTCAGCGTCAGTAATGCGGTTGAGCTTCAACCGGAGATCGAGAATGGCCACCGATACCAGGTGCGCCGTCTCGGAGTTGCCGCCGCTCGCTAGCGCGGCCCGACATTCCTCGAGGGTTGCGAGAATCGAAAGCAATCGTTCGTCCGAATCAACCACCAGCTTCTTTCCGTTACCTAACCTGTTGATTAGTATCCCGTCGTCTGCAAGGCAAATGGTCGAGCACCGCTCGGCAATTGTCCAGCGTGTAATCAATTTGGAGGTCGCAATTTGCTGCGGCTTGATCAGGCGATCCTGCTGCGCTGCTGGAACAGCACATCCGGAACGGCTGACGAATTTATGAATGTAGCAGGGCCTGCGACGGAGGTCATCAAATACCTTTTCTCCGCGAGCTGGCGCAAGCCGCCACGCCTTTGACAATCCCGGAATACCGTCGAACAGTCAATCCAGGTGTCAAAGGGCTCGTAAAGACCCGCCGAGGTTGTGGATGCCCCAATATTCTGCCAAGTTTAGCGGACGGATATGGGTGAACCCCTGACCCATCGTTCGGGGGGCTTCTCGATTGAAGGACGGTAGACCAGAATGAATAAATCAGCGGCAAAGAGGATGAAGCAGCGCAGTGCCGGCAAGCCCGACATCGAGCTTGGAAAGCGAATTCGGTTGCGGCGCGTCGAGCAGAAAATCTCGCAGGCGGAACTTGGCGACAAGCTTGGGGTCAGCTTTCAGCAGGTTCAGAAATACGAGAAGGGCGTCAACCGCGTCGGTGCCGCTCGGCTTCAGCAGATCGCCACCGCGCTGGATGTGCCCGTCACCTTCTTCTACGACGGCGACGGCAAGGCGCGCGAGGTCGAAAGCCTGCTGTTTCTCGACAGCGCCTTCAGCCTGAGACTGCTTCGGGCCTATAGCAAGATCAAGGATCAGACCGTGCAGCGTCAACTCGTTTCCCTGATGGAATCGATCGCCGCCAACGAGGACTGATACGCAGAATCCGAAGCCCCGCCAGCTTGGCCCGCATCCTCATCTGGCGAGCCTCGGATCAGCCGCGCCGCGGATACGATCGATCAGGGCCGCCGGATCATCCGGTACATGATTGCCACGCCAGGCCACGTGCTGGTCAGGTCGCGACAGCACCAGCTTCCCCTCATAGCAAGGCTCCTTTCGTTCGAGGTCGAGAACCTTGAGCGGCACGGCCTTGTTGCGCGCCGCCGTCTCGAGCGCCGCGACATCGACCGCGGCATCGAACCTCAAAAGCGTGAACTCCGGCCCCATCGCGTCGTAGAGCGAACGGCCGTCTTCGCACCAGAAATGCGGTGTGCGGCATCCGGGAACCGTCGAGGCCGTGTAGCGGTCCATGGTGTAGCGCGGATGTTCCGATCCATCATAGGCGACGATCGGGGAGCGATCGTAGTAGGTGCCGAAGTTCAGTCCGGCGCAGGCATATTGCTGGACGTTGATCTCGTAGGCGAGCCGGCCGACTTGCTGCCGCGCCCGCTCACCGCGCGGTCCCGCTTCCTCGATCTCGACGGGTACCGCGCCGCGACGGCGAATCTCGGCCTCGGCATGCGACATCGCAAACCGCGAGACCTGGCTCGTGATCGGCCAGCGCTCCGCTTCGTAAGCATCGAGAATTGCAAGCGGCGCCCAGCCGTTCAGATGCGCGGATAACAGCCAGGACAGGTTCATGGCATCGGCAATCCCGGCATTCATGCCATAGCCGGCATAGGGCACCCAGATATGCGCCGCATCGCCGGCGATGAAGGCAGAACGCTCGCGAAACCTGTTCGCGATCAGGCGACGGCCGAACCAATCTTCCTTGGAGATGATGTCGTATTTGAAATCCGCGCCGACGCCGAGAATGGTGCGAATGCAGCCGTCGCGGTCGACCGCATCGAAATCGGTCTCGCCCATCTTCATGTAGTTATGCACCAGCCAGCGCTCGCGGCCGTCGATCGCGTATACCATGCCGGAGCGCTGCGGGTTGATGGCCCCGGTTCCCCAGGCATTGGCGTGCTGCTGACGATCGATCAAATCGAGCGAGCGGATAAAGGTCGACTGTACCCGCTGGATGATCGCGTCGCCGGTGAGCTCCGCGCCGATCGCCTTGCGTACAATCGAACGCGCGCCGTCGCAACCGATCAGGAACCGGCAGTCGATCCGCCGCACCGCGCCGGTATCGAGATCGCGCAGGCCAACGCTTGCCCCAATATCCTCAATCACCACGTCCTCGGCCGCGCCCCGGTTGATGATGCGGATGCGCGGCTGGGCCGCGGCATGCTCGAACAGGATCGGCTCGAGAAAGATCTGATTGATCCGGTGCGGCGGCTCCGGCGTCGGCCAGTTGCAGTCGGGGCCATCTTTGGCGGTGAAGCGGTCGCGGCGGCAGGGAATCGGAATCCGCGCCAGCTCCTTACCCGTAAAGGAGGTGCGATAGCTGATGTCGTGCGGATAATCCGCGGGCAACCCGGCGTTGCGCACCTTCTCGGCCAAGCCCAGCCGCCGGAAGATTTCCATGGTGCGGGCGGCCACGTGATTGCATTTCGGCTCCGGCGGCGCGGCGCGGGCGCGCGTCTCCATAACCGTAACGTCGATGCCGCGCCAGGCGAGATCGATCGCAAGCGTGAGCCCGACCGGTCCCGCGCCAACGATCAGCACATTGGAGTAAGTCATTCCGGCTCGATACCCGAATTGCGCACGACCGCAGCCCAGCGATCGACCTCGCTTTTGATGTAGTCCGCGAAACTATCCGGTGTCGATCCCGTCAGCGGCTCGATTGCGATTGCCGTGAGCTTGTTGCGCGTTGCGGGATCGGCAAGGAGCTTTGCGATCTGCGCAGCCAGGTTGTCGACGATCGCTCGCGGCGTCCCGGCGGGCGCAACGACCCCCTGCCACGCGACGAGTTCGTAACCGGCAAGGCCGCTTTCGGAGAGCGTCGGAATATCAGGTGCTGCGGCGACGCGCTTTGATGTGGTCACGCCGAGCACCGTGACCTTGCCCTCGCGGATCTGCTGCAACGCCGCTTGCAGATCCACCACCATGAAAGGGATGTGGCCGGCGATGACGTCGACCATCGCCGGCACGCTGCCGCGGTAGGGCACGTGGCGGATATCGATACCCGCCGCGGTCCTGAGCATCTCGGCGCCGAGATGCTGCGGGCTGCCATTACCGGCCGAGCCGTAAGCCAATCCGGGCTTCGACTTGGCGTAGGCAATGAAATCCGACAACGTCTTTGCGGGGACCTCCGGATTGGCGATCAGCGCAAACGGCACCGCGGCCACCAGCGCAATCGGCGCGAAATCCTTGACCGGGTCGTACGGCAGCTTCTTGTACAACGTCTTGTTGATGGCAAGCGTGGTCGAGGTCGCCATCAACAGCGTGTAGCCATCGCCCTCCGCCCTTGCGACCTGCTCCGCGCCAAGCGTGGTCCCGGCGCCCGGCTTGTTTTCGACAATGACGGTGGCGCCAAGCCCGGCCTTGATCTGCTCGGCCACCAGGCGGCCGAGGAAATCGGTCGTGCCGCCGGCCGGATAAGGCACGATCATCTTGATATTGCGGCTGGGGTAGGCTGCTTGCGCAAACGCCGACGGCGCGATCAGCGCAGCCAGCCCGCCGCCACATTCGGCAATCGCCTGGCGGCGCGTCAAGCGCATGGAGCCTCCCAAAAGGTTTTGTTCTTGTTCTGGTCGCGAACCATCTTAGCCGTTGCAGCGACATATCAAAGCCCGCCACCATCCAATCCTGCTTGTTGCGGGACGGCAACAGCTCCACTAACGACTTACTCTGCACGCAACTCAGAACCCCCAACACTTTGGGCAGGACATCCCGATGCGAACAATGACGATCGCAGCTTTAGGCGCGATGCTTGCGGGCGCCCCTGCCCTCGGCCAAAGCGCAAATCCGGCCGCGTCCGGCATGGTGCCGACGCCGGCGAAACCGGCGGCCGCCGTGCCAGCTAAACCGGCGAGTGCGGCAAATCCCGCGCATGTCGCAGCTCCCAAAGCAGTACCGGCTTCGACGCCGGAATCGCGCTCGGCGGCGGCGCTCGCGTTGTCGCACGAGCCGACCTTCGACGAAGGCACCGCGGAGCGAATAAAGCAAGCGGCGCTGAGTTATTCGGATCTGGCGGTGCGCGGCGGCTGGCCGACGATTCCCACCGAGGCGAAGTTCGCCATCGGCGTACAGGGGCCAAACGACGATCTGTTGCGCCAGCGCCTGATCATCTCTGGCGACCTTGCTGCCGACAAGACCGCCGGGCCGTTTGACGACAGTGTCGCGGAAGCCGTTAAGCGCTTTCAGATTCGCCACGGACTGGCATCGACCGGAACGGTAACGCCACGAACCTTGGCGGCCCTCAACGTCTCCGTACAGAAGCGCGTCAAGCAGCTCGAGGCTTCGCTGCAACGGCTCGAAAACATCAATTTTTCATTCGGGCAGCGTTATGTGGTGGTCAATCTCCCCGCGACCTTCGCCGAGGCAGTTGAGAATGACGTGGTGGTGCGGCGCTATCGCGTCATTGTCGGCAAGACCGAAAAGCCGTCGCCGACCCTGACCGCCGAAATCACCGGTGTCGTGCTCAACCCGACCTGGACCGTGCCGTCGTCGATCGCGAAGACCGAAATTTCGGCACATATGCGCAAAGACCCCACCTACCTCTCCCGCATGCACATGGACGTGCTCGACGGCCACGACAATCCGATTGATCCGCGATCGGTGGATTGGTCCGGCACGCGCACACCGAATTTCACGGTGCGACAGCAAGACGGCGCCTGGAACGCGCTCGGCGCGGTCAAGATCGATATGCCGAATCCCTATTCGGTCTACATGCACGACACCAACCAGCGCAATCTGTTCAGCGACGACTACCGCTTCGACTCGCACGGCTGCTCGCGCGTCGACAACGTGCGCGACCTCGCGGCGTGGTTGTTGTCCGAGGAGATGGCGAAATGGAATCGTGCCGCCATCGATGCGGCGATCGCCACCGGGAAGCATCAGGAGATTGCGCTGCCGAACAAGGTTCCCGTCGCCTGGATCTATCTCACCGCGTGGATGACGAGTGACGAGACGATCCAGTTCCGCAACGACATCTACGATCAGGACGAGCAGCTTTTGGAGGCCACCGCCGAAGAAGCCGCGTTCTTCAACCAGGCCGCCAATCATCCGTTGACGGCGCATCTCGCGCAGTAATTTGTCAGCGAACGATTATTTGCGCGATCCGCGGCCATTGCGGAGGCATCGAACCAATGCTTCAATCCGAAAGGATTGCTCTCTAATCACCGAAAGCCCCGCCGATGCTGGACATCCCCAATAAAACCGAAAAATCGTTTGCCGACGGCAAAATCCTGAAGGGCATCACTGAGGGCGTCGGCGTTGTCACCTTCAACAATCCCGAGAAGCGCAACGCCATGTCGCTCGACATGTGGGAGGGGTTCGGTCACGCGCTCACTGAGTTGCGCGACGATAGCGAGGTGCGGGTCGTGATCCTGGTCGGCGCCGGCGACAAGGCGTTTGTCTCAGGCGCCGATATCAGTCAATTCGAGAAGACTCGGCACAACGCGGAAGCCTCCGAAGAATATTCCAAACGCAGCGCCGCGCAGCGTGCATTGCTCGCGAACTATCCGAAACCGACCATTGCCTGCATCCGCGGCTTCTGCCTCGGCGGCGGCATGCAGGTCGCGATGATGTCGGACATCCGCATCGCCGCCGAGGACAGCCGGTTCGGAATCCCGGCGGCCAGGCTCGGCATCGCCTACGGCTATGACGGCCTAAAGCATCTGGTGTCGCTGGTGGGGCCATCCTGGGCGCGGCTGATCATGTATACGGGCATGCGGATCGAGTCCGCGGAAGCTTTAAGGATTGGCCTCGTCGACCGCGTCGTACCCGACGCCGAGCTGTGGAATGCGACCATGGAAATCGCTCGCGCTATTTCCGGCAACGCGCCGCTCGCGATCCAGGCCGCCAAGATTACCATCGCGCAGGTGCTGAAAGACGAAGGCCAGCGCGACATGGAGGCGATCAAGCAAATCGGCATCGCCTGCATGGACTCCGAGGACTTTCGCGAAGGCCGCCGCGCCTTCATGGAAAAGCGCAAGCCGCAGTTCAAGGGGCGGTAGTAGCCGACTAAAGTGTCGCTCCATGTTGACGCAGGTCTACGAGGTATCGAGCCCGCCTGAAGCCGATGCGGTATCCAGCTTGGGCGTCGATCATGTCGGAGTGTTGGTGGGAAACGGTATCTTCCCACGAGAACGCTCGATGCGCGAAGCGACTGCAATCCTGTCGGCAATAAGGACCCCCTCGAAGTCGCTGGCGCTCTTCCTGTCTGCCGATCTTGCCCTCATCGAGCGGACGGCTCGGGAGCTCCGGCCGGCGATCATTCATCTCGGTGCATCGACTGAACTGCTATGGCCCAAGCACGTCATCGACTTGCGAAAAGCGCTTCCAAACGTTCTGTTGATGCGAAGCGTGCCGGTGACGGGACCGGAGAGCATCGCGATCGCCAAGAGCTATGATGGAATCGTCGATTTCCTGCTGCTTGACAGCCATCGCGCAGGTGACACGCAAATTGGCGCGCTTGGTGTGACCCATGATTGGAACATCAGCCGAAGCATCGTCGAAAACGTTCAGACTCCTGTTATCCTGGCTGGCGGACTTGGCCCTGATAATGTCGCCGACGCCATCGTTGCCGTGAGGCCCGCGGGGGTCGATTCCAAGACACAGACCGACCTTGGCTCTACCCATACAAAAGATCTGGCCAAAGTCGCGGCCTTCAACAAGGCTGCCAAGGGCGTTATCTGTTAAGAACTTGTTCCGGTCGCTAAAGCGCCGCCAGCACCGCCTTTCGCAATTCCGCGGTGCCGTTTGGCCCCCGAATTCCATCGTCTTGATGCCGTTAGCGTAGGCCTTGTCGACCGCGCGTTCGATGCGCTCGCCGGCCTCGTTGCGCTTTCCAGGGCCCGGATTGTCCGTGGTCGTGATCGAAATCCCGCGGTCGTGCTCCCATTCGCCGTCACAACGGGCAGCGAACCAGCACGTCAGCTTCGGCAGAAGATCGTTATTCATCATTCGCTTGGTCGCGACGAGATCGTGGCAGGTTCGCGGCAAACATGGCAGAGCGCGGGCGGCTGCCACTCGCAGAAGTAGCGGCGGTCACGCGGGTCTTGTGGTAAGCAGGCCCAAGAGGGGGGAGAACGAGGTGCGGCAGAATCTGCAAATACAGCTTCATCCTGAGCTGTCCGCCAGCGTCGACCTCACGCGGCGGGTTAGCTCCATTGGGCTCGCTGTCGCGGTCGGCATCGTATATTTCGTGGCAGCGCGGCTCAGCCTTGCTCTCTTGACCAAGCCTGAGGGTGTTGCGGTTTTCTGGCCTGCCGCGGGCGTGTCGGCCGGTGTCCTGATCGCTTTTGGATCGCGCGCGCGATGGCCGGTCGTCGCCGGCACCGTCGCTGCGACGATCGCGGCCAATCTCTCCGGCGACCGAAATCTCTGGAGCGCTGTTCTTTTCGCCTTGTGCAATGCGGGGGAAGCCGTGCTCACGGCATGGCTCATCGAGCATTATTTCGGTTCGGATTTCAGGCTGAACAAGCTGCGCAACGTGCTCGGATTGGCAGCGGCGTCGATCATGGGAACCGCTATCTCGGGGGTAGGTGGGGCCGTCACATTCAGACTGTTTCACAGCGAAACGACGCCGATATTGACGACCTGGCAGCACTGGTTCGCATCGGACGGGCTGGGAATAATCACGGTTGCACCGTTGCTGATCGAGCTTGCTTCGGCTTCGCGCGACCGGCCGCCGCTGAGTGAACTCGTCGAAGGGGCGCTGACCGTCGCGGCGTTGGCGCTCGTGAGCGGACTTGCCATTTTCCTGCAGTCGGAGCTTTTGGCCAACGTTGGGCCGGTCGCCGTGTTGTTCGCGCCGCTACTGTGGCTTGCGGCGCGTTGCCGGCCGGCTTTCGCCGCAGCGGCCGCATTCATCGTCAGCGTTTCAATCGTTTGGACGACCACTTTTGGCATCGGCTATTTCGGCAATCCGGATCTTCCAATCGACAAGCGAGTGGTGGCGGCCCAATTGAGCATTCTCCTTGTGACGCTCGGCGCATCGGTTCTTGCTGCGCTGTTTGCCGAAATCCGCGACAAGAGGAGGTTGGCCGAGGCTGCTCTGCACGCCAGCGAAACACAACGCTATCTCATCGAAACCGAAAGGCTCGCGGCACTCGGCGGCCTGGTCGCTGGCGTCGCCCACGAAATCTCAAGCCCGATCGGCACCAGCCTCACTGTCGCATCAACGCTGGCGTATCGCAGCGCCGACTTCACGGACCAGATCGCCTCAGGTCAGGTGCGGCGCACCCTGCTTGTCGAATTCGCCGATGGCTGTCGCGGGGCCACAGAACAGCTCGTCGCGAACCTGCAGCGCGCTGCCGGGTTGATTCAATCGTTCAAGCAGGTCGCCGTCGATCGCAGCAGCGACGATCGGCGTGCGTTCGACCTCAAAGTTGCAACTGAACAGGTCATCGCAAGCGTGCGGTCGCGCCTCTTGAAATCTCAATCTTCACTCGCAATCGAGATAGCCAGCGATATCATTATGGACAGCTTCCCCGGCCCCTACGGGCAGGTGCTGACCAACCTCATCTTCAACGCAGTCACCCACGGCTTCACCGACGGTCCGGGCGGACGCATGCTGATCAAGGCGCGCCGGCTTGGCATGGACCAGGTCGAGATCACATTCTCTGATGACGGCAGCGGTATTCCGGACGAGGTGCAGCGTCACGTTTTTAATCCGTTCTTCACCACCAGACGCGCGGAAGGCAGCACCGGGCTGGGCCTTTACATCGTCTATAATCTCGTGACGCAGCAGCTCGGTGGCAAGATCACGCTCGCCTCCGACCCGGGAAAGGGCACGACCATTTGCATGACACTTCCCCTGCGCGCCCCCGGTTAGGCACCGGCCTTACAACGCCGCCAACACCGCCTTTGCGATATCCGCGGTGCCGTTGCTGCCGCCGAATTCCATCGGTTTGATGCCGTCAGCGTAGACCTTGTCGACCGCGCGTTCGATGCGCTCACAGGCCTCGGTTGCGCTTTCCAGGCCGTGCTTGTCGGCGAGCCAGTCCAGCATCATCGCCGCTGAGAGGATCATCGCGGTCGGATTGGCCTTGCCCTGCCCCATGATATCGGGCGCGGTGCCGTGGCATGGCTGGAACACCGCGTGGCGGTCGCCGATATCGGCCGACGGCGCCATGCCCATGCCGCCGATCAGGCCGGCCGTCATGTCGGAGAGAATGTCGCCGAACATGTTTTCCATCACCATGACGTCGAAATCCCAGGGACGCTTGACCAGCAGCGCCGAGCATGCATCGACATAGAGGCGGTCGGTTTTCACATTGGGATGACGTTTGGCCGCCTCGTCGAACATCTCGCGAAAGAACGCGAAGGCCTTGAATACGTTCGCCTTGTCGACGCAGATTAATCCTCCGCTTGAGCGTCCGCGCGCTCTTCGCCGTTCGGCCAGCCGAAACGAAAACTCAAACAGCCGTTCCGAGGTTTTGCGCGTGATGAGAAGCGTCTCGCGCGCCTCGGTGTCGGTGACGACGCCCTTGCCCATCGAGGCGAACAGGCCTTCGGTGGATTCCCGGATCACGACCAGATCGATGCCGCGCTGGTCGGCGCCGACGATCGGGCTCGGCACGCCCGGGATCAGCCGCGCCGGCCGCACCCCGGCATAGAGATCGAAATGAAAGCGCAGTTCGACCTGTGGCATGATCTCGGTATTGTCGGGGTAGCGCACCGACGGCAGGCCGCATGCGCCGAGCAGGATCGCGTCCGCTTCATCGCAAAGCCGCACCGTCGTGTCCGGCATCGACTTGCCGGTCGCGAGATAATGGTTGGCGCCGGCGGGCGCTTCGGTGAAGCGAAACTTCAAGTCCGATGTCGCTTCGATCTTGCGTAAAACTTCGAGCGCGGGCGCCATCACCTCGGGGCCGATACCGTCGCCGCCGAGCACGGCGATGTGGAGCGCGTTGTTAGCGGACATGGAATTTCCTTGAGGGGGTCGTAAGAGAGGCAACAGATTAGAACATCATTGCGAGCAAAGCGAAGCAATCCAGAAAGCCGCAAAGAAAGAATGGATTGCTTTGTCGCAAGTGCTCCTCGCAATGACGGAATTGACGCCGGCATTCACGGCGTCAGCACGGCGCGGCCGACCAGCCTGCCCTTTTGCAGTTCGACCAGCGCCTCGTTGGCTTTGGCGAGCGGCATTGGCGTCACCGGGATCGGCGCGATCTTCTTGGCGCGGACCAGATCGAGCAATTCCTGTGTTTCCCTGAGATTGCCGACATAGCTGCCCTGGATGGTGATGGCCTTGATCGGGATCAGCGGCAGCGCCCACGGTGCGCCGCCGCCGAACAGGCCGACGATCACGAGCTTGCCGCCTTTGCTCAGGCAGTCGAACCCAAGCTGCGTGGTCGCGGCATTGCCGACCAGGTCGATCACCGCGCGGATCGGCCCGCCGGCTTTGCCGGCAAGCTGCTCCAGCGCATCAGGCGCCTTACCGTCGACGGTCGCAAGCGCGCCAGCTTTTTCGGCGGCCTCGCGCTTCCTCGCGTCGATATCGACGACGATGGCGCCCTTGCCGCCCATCGCCTTCAACAGCGACAGCGCCATCAGGCCAAGCCCGCCGGCGCCGAAAATCACGATTGGCGTGCTGAACGCGGATTCGACCTTCTTCAGCGCGCTATAGGTGGTGACGCCGGAGCAGGCATAGGGCGCGGCGGTGACGGGGTCGAGCCCTTTCAGGTCCAACAGGTACTTCGGATGCGGCACCGTCATGTGATCGGCATAGCCGCCGTCGCAATAAACGCCGAGCGAGGCAGGCTTCAGGCACATATTTTCATCGCCTGCAAGACACGTCTCGCATTTGCCGCAGCCGAGCCAAGGGTACACCAGCGCGACATCGCCGACCTTCAGATCGCCCTTGTCGCTCGCCTTCACGTCCGGGCCGAACGCGGCGATTTCGCCGACGGTCTCATGCCCCATGGTGCGCGGCAATGAAACGCCGCGGTCTTTCAGCGAAAGCGGTTTTCGTCCATGGCCGAGATCGTAACCGCCTTCCCAGATGTGCAGATCGCTATGGCAGACGCCGGCCGCCTTCACCCTGATCAACACCTGCGTTCCCAATGGTTGCGGCGTCGGCTGCTCCACCTCTCTCAAGGGCGCGTTGAAATCGGCCACCTGGAAACTTTTCATCGCTTCACTCCCGGTATTTTTGCTCTTCGGCGGACATTGCCACGTCCGTGCAGGAGAGACAAACGCGTCGAACGGCTGCCGTCAACGCTGTTCCGCCAGCAGCGCGCTGCCCGAAAAAGCCGCTATTTGCTCCTCGGAGTAGCCGCTCTCCTTGAGCAGCGCGCGGGTGTGTTCACCCAAGTTTGATATGCGCTTGCCTGACGATACATCGGCCCCCGACATCCGAAACGGCAGATTGAGAACCTTGAAGGTACCGCCGTCGTCCTCCACCTCGGAAAGCGCACGCCGATGGGCGATCTGCGGATCGTTCAAGGCTTCCGCGACCGTGCGATAGGCGGAGGACGGAACCCCCTCGCCGTTCAGTGCCGCCAGGCATTGCGCCGTCGTCACCGAGCACGACCAGGCCTCAACGCCATCCATCAAGTCCGCCCAGTTGTTGCGGCGGTCGGCATATTTCGCAAAACGCGGATCGCTGACCCAGTCCGGGCGGCCGATCACCTTCATCAAACCCTGAAAGGTCTTTTCGCTGGCGATTGCGATTATCACGTATCCATCCGACGTCTGGATCGGACCGAACATCGGACGCGAGGTCGGCGCGACCGTAAATTGCGACCATTGCACCTCGTTCAAGGTCAGGGTCAGCATGGATTCGAGCATCGAGACGTCGATATGCTGGCCTCGTTGCGTCACGTGTCGCTGGTACAGCGCCGCCGAGATAGCGCCAAATGCGTAGGTGCCGGTGAGGACATCGGCATGATAGATGCCGCAATAATCCGGACGGCTCCTTCCCGGCTGATAGGCCAGATGCGCCATGTCGTAGCCGGAGGCCGCATGGATCACCGGTGCGTAAGCCGGCAGTTCGGACGACGGGCCGGTCTGCCCATATCCGGAGATCGAGCAGTAGATCAGCCTCGGATTGAGGGCACTCAGCGTCGCCCAGTCGAGCTTCAGCCGTCGCATCACGCCCGGGCGAAAATTCTCCACCAGGATATCCGCGGTTGCGACCAGCCGGCGGATAACTTCGATCCCCTCAGGCGACTTCAGATCGAGCACGAGGCTCTTCTTGCCGACATTGAGCTGGCCAAAAGTGGTGCTGCAGCCATTGCGCAGCGGCGGGCGGGTGCGCATCGTCTCGCCTTCGGCGGTCTCGATCTTGATAACCTCCGCTCCCATGTCGGCGAGCATTCGCGCGCAATGTGGGCCGGCGATCGTGGTCGAAAAATCGAACACACGGAGCCCTGCAAAACCCTTTGTCAAATTGCCCTCATCGTTTCCGGTTATTGTCATTCTGTAAGGATTCCTTGCCCAAAACTTCTCTGGGGTGAGACCCTAGATTGTGCTGATACGGCAGGGAAGCGCTTCCCCGCAATCGGCCTGCCTTTGCCTTGCTTCTGGATTGCTTGCCTCTGGATTGCTTGCCCCTGCGTTGCTTGGCTCTGGATTTCTTGCCTTTGAGTTGAACGGCAAATTGGACCCAATCTTGCATAGCAAGACCGCAGGGCTCCTAAGAGGGCATTTATTGAAAGTTCTTTTCGTTACGACGGAGATGGACGATTTCGTCCGCGTGGGCGGGCTAGCAGCCGTTTCTGCCGCCCTGCCCCGGGCGCTCCGCCCCTGGGCCGACGTCAGGATTTTGTTGCCGGGATACCGGGAGGTCGTCGAACAATTCACGCATATTCAAATCGTTGGCCAATGCGCGCCGCTGGCGGAGATGCCGGCCTGCATGCTCGGCCGCTCGTCGACGCGGGACGGCCTGCCGGTCTACATCCTGCTCTGCCCACAACTCTATGACCGGCCCGGCAATCCCTACGGCGATGAATCGGGCAAGGACTGGCCGGACAACGACATCCGTTTCGGCCGCCTTGCGTCCGCCGCGGCCGAGCTTGCCGCAGGCACTTTGGACAGGAATTGGGCAGCCGACCTGGTGCATGCCAATGACTGGCAGGCAGCCCTTGTGCCGGCCTACCTCACCTGGGCCGGCGTCAAGGTGCCCTCGATCCTGACCATCCATAACCTCGCCTATCAGGGTCTCTTTCCAAAGGACTCGATGCGCCGCATCGGCGCGCCGGAAAGCTCGTTTCATATCGACGGCGTCGAGTTCTACGACAAGCTGTCCTTCCTAAAGGGCGGCATCGTCTACGCCTCGCACCTGACCACCGTCAGCGGCACCTATGCGAGAGAGATCACGACGCAGGAATTCGGCTGTGGGCTCGAAGGCTTGCTCCGTCTCCGCTCCGACGCGGCGCAACTGACGGGAATATTAAACGGCATCGACGAAAGCTGGGATCCTCGGTTTTGCGCACAGCTCGCGCAGCCCTTCGGCGCCGGCGACTGGGAGGGCAAGCGCGCGAACGCGGAATACGTCCGCAAGCAGTTCGGTCTAGCGGTATCGCGGGGCCCGATCTTCGGTCTGGTCGCCCGCCTCGTGCATCAGAAGGGCATCGATCTCGTTCTGTCCGCGGCCGACGAGATCATCGAGGCCGGCGGACAGATCATCGTCACAGGCTCTGGCGAGCCCGGGATCGAGCAGGCGCTGGTCGATGCGCGCCGGCGCCGGCCGGATGCGATCGGTGTTGCCATCGGATTCAACGACGGCCAGGCAAGGCGGGTTTTCGCCGGCAGCGATTTCACGCTGATGCCTTCGCGCTTCGAGCCGTGCGGACTAAGCCAGATGTATGCGCAGCGGTTCGGATCGCTGCCGATCGGCCATCAGACCGGCGGCCTCGCTGAGACCATTACCGACGGCGAGACCGGCTTCCTGTTCGCGCAACCGTCGACCGAGTCGTTTCTCGGCGGCGTGCGCCGCGCGTTCTCGACGTTCGCGGCAAAGGAACGGCTCGACCTGATGCGCCGCAGCGCAATGGCGCGATCGTTTAGCTGGGATCTCTCCGCCGCCTGCTACGGCGCGCTGTACCGGAAGATGACGGTTCTACTTTAGGGCTGTCAGGCGCTTGATTTGCTGGCTTCGTCACTCCGCCGCGACCGGCATCACTTCCATTTGCTCGTGAAGAACGACGCCCGACAGCGGATCGAACTCGCCAACCCAGGGCGCGCGTTCCAGCACCGCCTTGGTGTGGGTGTATCCGGCGTCCCAACGCCTCATGATGCCGCTCTGGCTGAAATCGATGTCCTTGGTATGGGTCTCGCGATCGAGCTGCGGCGCCAGCAAGCGAACGACATGCATCTGCGTCGAGCAGCCATAGCCGACCAGCTCTTGCACGACTTCGTTCCTGAGTTCGGCCTCCGGCAGCCTTGCCGCGAGCTGATTGATGACGTGACGCAAGCGATGGACTTGCTGCTGACGCACGATGTGGCTGGCGATCCGGCTCGAGTACTGGACATCCTTATGCCGGTTGAGCACCTCCGCCATCGTATGAGGCTCGGCGCCTGACGGATTCCAAAGATGCACCGCGAAGATCAATGAGTTCTTGCGGGGATTGTCGTCAAACACCGCTTCAGTCGGCGTGTTCGACAGGATGCCACCGTCCCAATAAAGCTCGTCTTCGATGCGCACCGCCGGGAATGCGGGCGGCAGCGCGCCCGAGGCCATGATATGTTTAGCTCCAAGCTCGCAATCGCGGCTGTCGAAATAGCGCATCATGCTGGTGCGGACATGGGCGGCGCCGACGGTGAGGCGCGGCTTGCAGCGGTTGACGAGATCGAAATCGACCAGCTCGCCAAGCGTCTGCTCCAACGGGGCGGTCGAATAATATCCGGCATGCTCGGGGCCGAGCGGATAGAAATCGCCGGCATGCGCCAGCGGATTTGGCCTGAAGAAACCCGGGATCCCGTTGGTCACTGTGGACCAGTAGGATAGTTTCTCATTGAACCCCGGAAAAGCGTCGCGAAAATTCCAGATCGGATTCTGCTCCATCTTCTTCCAGAATTGCTTCAGCCGCGGCAAGCGGTTTTCGGGCTCGTTGCCGGCAATCACGCTGGCATTGATGGCGCCGATCGAGGTGCCGATGATCCAGTCCGGCTCGATGCCAGCCTCGTGCAGCGCCTGGTAGACGCCGGCCTGATAGGACCCCAGCGCGCCGCCGCCTTGCAGCACCAGCACGATCTGTCCGGGATAGTTCCCGCCCAGCGATTTCAGGCTTTGCGAAGCATCCTGTTTGCTATCCATGTCCTGCTCCCATTCCTGCTGTGCTCAGTGATGTACGCCGGAACTGCGGTTTTGTTACGCCGGCCGCGCTAGAGCATGATCCGGAAAAGTGGACACCGGTTTTCCGAAAAGATCATGCTCAATCAAAAACCTAAAGCGCGATGACGATCTAACTTAATCTCATCGCGCTTTAGTGAGCGGTCCAGCGCGGCGCTCGGCCAATTGTTCGATCATTTTGGCTGGACCGCCTGCGTCGCCGGCGTGGGCGCATCGCTGGCGGTTGCAGCGCTGCTGGCAGCCCTGCTGGTCTTCAAGCCGCCGTCCGCCGGGTTTCCGGCATCACCAGCCAGATCATCGCCAGACCGAGGGCGGCAACGCCGGCAAGCCCCATGAATGCAACGTTGCTGCCGAACTTGTCGCTGACATACCCGGCGAGCACGGTCGAGAGCGATGCGCCGATGCCAACTGCGGTGCCGACAATCCCCTGCGCCAGATTGAAGTGACCACTTCCGAACGCGATATCGGCGACGATCAGCGGCACCATGACGCTAAAGACGGCCGCCGTGATGCCGTCGAACGCCTGCACCGCCACCAGCAGATAGGGGTCGTGCACGGTCGCAAACAACAGGCCGCGGATCGCGAGCGCCGCAAAACCGATCAGCAACAGCGGCCGTCGCCCCCAGGCTTGCGCCTTGCGTCCGACCGACGGCGACATCAGCGCAACGATGGCTTGCGGCACGATGATGCAGGCGGCGATCAGGACCGGCGCCCATTGGCTCGACCGCGTCGTGACCACGCCCGCCATCAGCGGTAGCATCGCCGCGTTGGCCAATTGCAGCAGCAGCACGCTGCAGGCGAAGATCAACAACGGGCGCTGGCGAACCAGCGTCAGGACGCTGGTCGCCTTGGGATCGGGTTCCGGACGCAGCACCTCGCCATGGGCGCGGGCTACATCGACTTCGTCCTCGTGGATTCGCGCAAGTGCAAGCAAGGTCGGAATTGCCAGCATGAAGGAGACGAGAAACACCGAACGGCTCGACAGCAGATAGCCGGCCGTGCCCATCACGGCCGCGGCCGTTCCGTTGCCAAGCGACGCAAAGCGGGCATTGCGCCCGAGCCGCTCACCGATCGCAAATGGCCCCACCAGACCGAGGCTGATCGCTGCGATCGCCGGACCGAGCACACAACTGGCGGCGGCATGCAGCGTCGCCGCCGCAACGACGACCGGAAAGATCGGCCGCGCGGCATAGCTGAGCGCGGCTGCGCCGATGGTTGCAACCGCAAAGGCGGCCATCAGGCGTTCGGAGCGCGCGGCATCGACGATCGCGCCGCCCGGCACCTGCCCGATCAACGCGACCAATCCGGCGATCGAGAGCACGAAGCCGATTTCCACCTGCGTCCATTTTTGCGTGGTCAGATAGACCGCAATGAACGGGCCGAACCCGGTCTGAACATCGGCGAGGAAGAAGATGAACCAGTCCAGCCCACGGAGACTCTGACGCGAAGGTATCGGCTTTCCTCCAGACCCCGCGCGATCGGATACCAATGACACGACATTTCCGCCGCCGCTCGCCCCCCCGGGACGATTGTCGCCGCTCCGATCAAACGAATTGGATGGACGCGCGACCAGAATGCTTCTCCGATATCTCTTAGTGTTCAAACTCGAACGGCTCCAGCCGGCCGGCCGCGCCAAGCACGACGATCGGCTTGTCTTCCTTGTATTCGGGCGCGGCGTTGACCTGCTCCTTGGTCAACTCGAGCGTGATGCTGTCGCTCTTGTCGGCGACGCGGCCGAAATGCAGCGCGTTCCAGTCGACGACGATTTTTCGGCTGCCGACCCCGAGAAAACCTCCGAAATCGATGACAGCGGCCCGCACCACGCCGGCGCGATCGACAATCACGTCGACGATATGTCCCATATCCTCGTCCGTCGGGCTGCGAACGTCGCGGCCGAGCACGCCATGGGCTTCGCGCGCGCCGATCACCGTGACCGAGGGCGGCGGCGCTGGTTCCTTGGCAGCTGGCGGCGATGTCTGCGGTTGAGCCGGGGCATATGGCCTCCTTCCGATCGGTGCGGCCGCCCTAATGCGTCAGCACGATCGATACCTGGATCTGCCCGCGCTTGCGCAAGACCTCCAGCGACACGTCGTCGTTGTGGCGGCGTATCCGCAAGTCCACACTCGCGTCTGCCAATCTCAGCTCGCGCAGGATCACCTCGTTGAGGAAGGCGGGCAGGCGCGGGTTACGCAGACGGATCTCGCCACGCTTAGCATCGAATTCGAGACCGAGTGCGGCCTCGAGCAACGTGAACGGCGTCGCGCTGGCCCAGGCCTGCGGCGCGCATGCGACTGGATAAAGTGTCGGCCCGCGATGCTTCTCGCGCCGGAAGCCGCAGAACAACTCGGGCAGTCGCCGCAAATCCATGTAGGCAGCGGCGTCGAACAGACCCTTGAACACTTGCTCGACCGAATGTTTGAGGCCGTAGCGGGCAAGGCCGAGCGCGATCAGCGCGTTGTCATGAGGCCAGATCGAGCCGTCGTGATAGGACATCGGATTGTAGCGGGCTTGGCCCAGCGCCACCGTGCGGATGCCCCAGCCGGTGAAGAAATGCGGTCGCATCAGATCGGCGGCGACCTTGCGGGCGCGGTCCTCACGCACCATGCCGCTGAACAACAATTGCCCGGCGTTGGAGCTGCGGACCTTGCAGGGTTGCTTGGCCCCATCGAGCGCGAGCGCATAGGTGCCGAGTTCCTCGCACCAGAATGCTTCCTCAAATCGTTCGGCGAGCCGTTCTGCTTCAGCCTCCAACTTTTGTGCCAACTCGCGTTTGCCGAGCCGCAACGCGCAACGCGCCGCCAGCCGCTTGCCGGCGAACACATAGCCCTGCACTTCGGCAAGCGCGATATAGCCTTCGGCTAGACAGCCATCGGCGTGAAAGATCGCATCATAGGAATCCTTCCAGCCTTGATTGGCGAGGCCCTGTTCCGAGGCGCGCTGATATTCGATGAAGCCGTCGCCGTCGGGATCGCCGGCCCCGTCGATCCAGCGCAACGCCGCTTCGATCGCGGGCCAGAGCTCGACAAGCGTCTCTTCGTCGCCGGTCCGCTCGACATAGAGGCCCGCAAGCAGCACGAACAGCGGCGTCGCATCGACGCTGCCGTAGTAATGCGCAAACGGCACCTCGCGCAGCGCCGCCATTTCGCCGCCGCGCATTTCATGCAGGATTTTTCCGGGCTCGGCGTCGTCGAGCGGATCGATCGCCGTTGCCTGATGGAAGGCAAGCCGCTTCAGCACGCCGCGCGCGACCCGCGGGTCGATCCACAGCATTTGCAGCGCGGTGATGATTCCGTCGCGGCCGAAGGTCGTCGAATACCAGGGAATCCCAGCATAGGGATATCTCCCCTGCGGCGTATCCGTCATCAGTATGTTGAGGTCGGCCATCGACTGGCACAGCACCTCGTTGAAGATGTCGTTGGAGGTTTCGACGCTGGCGGCGCCTGCGGTCGACCGGCGCATTTCGCGGCGATGCGCCAATAGTCCGGAAAAAAAACGTTCGGGTTTCAGCCCCGCGGGCTTGTTGCAGGAGACCGCGACAAACAGCGAACTGGTCTGATGCAGCTCCAGATCGAAATGCCAGGTCGCGGCGTTCACTGCAAGCCGCGTCGGCCGCGGATCGAAATGCAGTGCGGTCGAGCGCACCTCGCCGTCGAGGCCCTTATATTCAAGCATCACGTCGGCCGGACCCAGCAGCTTGCTGGAACCCGTGCCGCGGCGCGGGCGTTCTTCGCCGCGCACTTCGAACAGGTCGGCAAAATCATTGTCGAACAGCAGTGTCAGATCGAAGCTCGCAAGCCGGTCGCCGTGATTCTGCAGGCCGATCCGCTGATATGCCGTTCCGCGCCAGAGGAACAGCGTGCGCACGATATGCAGCATGTCCTTTTGCAGCACGATCCGGCCCTGCCGATAGATATCCGGATTGGTGAGATCGACCGTCAAAGCCGAATTGTCGTCGCGCAAGTTCGAGCCCAGCAGCAGCGGCTGCAACTCGTCGAGCACGAGCTCAAGCCGGGCGAGATAGCGGGTGTCGGCGTTGAACAGCCCGTCGGGTCCGCCGGCGGACGCACCGATATCGCCATGGCTGTCGAGCACGACGAAGGTGTCGTCATGCTTGAGCGAGCGCCGCGGCCGCGCCGCGGGGCCGGTCATCGGAATGTAGAACGACTGCTCCGCGGCCAGTTCGACGGTCTGCGATGTCGAGATGATCTGAGTGACGAATTCGGCTGACATAATGACCTCGCGGTTCCCCTCGCCTCGCGAAAACGCAACCGGATTATACGCTATCGCTACCGCTGTCGTCTAAGCCGCGAATTTCGTCAGCCGGCTCATTTCCTGCGTCACCAGCTCGCGATATGGCCCGTGACCCTGCATCAG
This sequence comes from Alphaproteobacteria bacterium, assembly GCA_005885285.1. Lineage (GTDB taxonomy): Bacteria > Pseudomonadota > Alphaproteobacteria > Rhizobiales > Xanthobacteraceae > Bradyrhizobium. The sequence continues at coordinate 36,657 of VAZG01000193.1, forward strand.
CCGATCGGGCGGGCCGTCTTCGATGATATTGCCGGCTTTGAGCACCACCACGCGATCGAAATTGCGCAGTGTCGCAAGGCGGTGGGCGATCGCGATCACGGTGCGGCCGCGCATCAGGCGGCCGAGCGCCTCTCGGATCGCTTCCTCGGATTCGCCGTCGAGAGCGGCGGTCGCCTCGTCGAGCAGCAGGATCGGCGCGTCCTTCAGGAAGGCGCGCGCGATCGCGATGCGCTGCCGCTGGCCGCCCGACAGCTTGACGCCGCGGTCGCCGACCATGGTCGCAAGACCTTCGGGCAGCGTTTCCACGAAGTCGCAGCGCGCTGCGATGGCCGCGCGCAGCACTTCATCATCGGTGGCGTTCGGCCGGCCGTAGCGGATGTTTTCCAGGATCGAGCGATGGAACAACGAGATGTCCTGCGGCACCACCGAGATCGCCTGCCGCAGGCTCTGCTGCGTGACCCTCGAGATGTCCTGACCGTCGATCGTGATGCTGCCGTGCTGGACGTCGTAGAACCGCTGCAACAGCGCGAAGATGGTGGACTTGCCGGCGCCGGATTGCCCGACCAGCCCAACGCGCTGTCCGGGTTGCAGCCGCAGGCTGAACCGTTCGAACACCTGCAGTCCGCCCGGATACTGAAACGAGATGTTGTTGAAGACAATGGAGGCACCGCTCTTGACCAGCGGCTCGGCCTCCGGATGGTCCCGCAACTCGTGCGGCAGCAACAGCGTGGCAATGGCTTCGGTCAGTCGCGCGATATGCTGGGTGACATCGACCAGTGCCACCGCAAGGTCCCGCGTCGCGCTGAGAATGGAAAGTCCGAGCGTGCAGACCAGCACGACATCGCCGGTGGTGGCGCCGCCGCGCTCCCAAAGCATGATAGCCCAGGCGAGGAGCGCGATGATCAGCGCAACCGTGACGGCGGCGTGGGTGAGCCGTAATTTTTCCAGATAGCGCAGGCTGCGACCGCGCGCGGCCGTTTCCCGGTTCACGGTCGCGTCGAAGCGGTCGTGCTCGTAGCTCAAGCCGCAGAACGCCCGCACCAGCGGCATGTTGTTGATGACGTCGACCATCTCGCCGTCGACGGCCGCCGCTTTATCCGCGAAATCATCATGCAGGGGCTTGCCCGCCGCCGCCAAGTGGAACATCGCAATCACCATGCCGCCCGCGATTACGATGAGGCCCGCGGCCATCGGCAGGCTTACCGTCGCGATCAGCGCGATGGCCGCGATCGTAGCAACGCAGGGCGGCAGCACATTCCAGACGAACATGTTCTCGACGGTGAAAATGGCGTTCGAGGTCGCAGTGATGCGGCTGGTCAGCATTCCCGGCAGCCGGTCGGAAAAATAGCTCGGCGCGTGACCGGTCAAGTGACGAAAGATGTCGCGACGCAGATCGCCGGTCACGCCGACGAATGTGAAGCTCGCGGTCCAACTGGCGATCCGCCACAGAAAATTATCGGCGGCGATCAGCGATATGAGGAAAACGAATGCCAGCCATACGCCTCCCGCGCGCCCCGCGCCGGCGGACAGGCTGTCGACCAGATACTTCACGCCGTATTGCGTGCCCACCGAACAGGCAACCGCCGCAAGGACACAAGTCAGTATCACAACGTGGGATGCCAGCCTTCTGCGCAGATAGCGCAGCACAAAGGGAAAGGGGCGATGCGCATATCGTGAAAGCTGGTCCATTGGCTGCAAAATCCGTTGGGAAGGAGGAAAGATCTCAGCGGAACACGTTCCATCGAACTGAACGGCCAACGCGGCGATCTGGTTCCCGATGCTTCGCAGTCATGGCGTACAATCCCGCAACATCAGTCACGCCGAACATGTGCTTCGAAGTGATGGCATCAGCAAGGCCGACCGATTAGGTATCCAAGAAGTAACCTTGGCTCCAGGGAACTTCGCGGATCGGGGAACGTTCCCTCGTTCGGCATGCCGGTGCCACCACCAGGACAGGGGGTACCAAGACAGGGGGCTGTTTATCCATGATCGCAAACAGGAGATGGTGAGATGCGCATCGCGCAGGTTGCTCCACTGACGGAGGCTGTTCCACCCAAATTCTATGGCGGCACCGAACGGGTGGTCCATTGGCTGACGGAAGAACTGGTAGCACTCGGACATGAAGTCACTCTATTCGCCAGCGGTGATTCCAGGACGTCCGCGAAACTTGATGCGACTTGGCCGAAGGCGCTGCGCCTCGACGGCTCCGTTCGCGACCCCTACGCGCTGCACATGGTGATGCTGGAACGGGTGCGGCAGAAATGTGACGACGAGGAATTCGACTTCCTGCATTTCCACCTCGACTATTTTTCGTGGTCGCTGTTTTCCCGGCAGCCGACGCCATTTGTGACCACCCTGCACGGCAGGCTCGACCTGCCCGAGCACCAGCCGGTGTTTAATACCTTCCCTTCCGCTCCGGTGATTTCGATCTCGAACGCCCAGCGGCGGCCGGTGCCGCAGGCCAACTGGGTGCGGACCATCCATCACGGTCTGCCGGAAAACTTGTTGATGCCGAAGCCCGTCAGCCGCGACTATCTCGCCGTGCTCGGACGGATCGCGCCGGAAAAGCGCGTCGATCGCGCCATCGAGATTGCGACCCGCTGCGGCATTCCGCTCAAGATCGCTGCAAAGGTCGATCGGGCCGACCAGGATTATTACGACGAACTGATCTGCCCACTGATCACCCGCAACCCGCTGGTCGAATATATCGGCGAGATCAGCGATCATGAGAAATCGGACTTTCTCAGCGGCGCAATCGGGTTATTGGTGCCGATCGACTGGCCGGAGCCGTTTGGTCTTGTGATGATCGAAGCCATGGCCTGCGGTACGCCGGTGATCGCCTACAACCGCGGCTCGGTCGCTGAAATCATCGACGAGGGCTTGACCGGCTTCGTCGTCGAAGATGAGATCAGTGCCGTCGCCAGGGTCGACCGCCTCGCGGGATTGGACCGCGGAGCGATCCGAAAGCAGTTCGAGGCGCGTTTCACCGCCCGCCGCATGGCGCTCGATTATCTTGCGGCCTATCGCGGCCTGATGGAACCCGCCGAGCCGCGGATCAAGCTCGTGAGCAGCGCCGAATAGAAGGCATCACTGCATCGCTATCAACTCGGCTTTACCGAAGCGCCGCTCATAGGCCTTGATGTAGGCTTCCGGCGAAGGTTTGAGGTGCCGCCGGGTCAGCGCGATCAGATCGTCGCGGCGCGAGCTGCGGAGCGCCTTGATCATATCGAGGTGATCGCGCCGCGCCCGATCGAGCTGCTCCGGAAACGCATTGGCGTAGGAGCGGATGCCGTAGACCTTTTGCGCCAAAAGATCGATGGTCTCGATCAGGCAGGCATTGCCGCAAAGGCCGAACAACGCCTGGTGGAAACGCAGGTTGCTGTAGAAAACCGTCAACAGCTCGCCCTTGGCGATGGCTGCAGCATGCTCGCGCTGGAGCTCTTCCAGCCGGTCAATATCCTTTTGCGCGACCGCAAGGGGGATGATGCGGACCGCCATGACTTCGAGTTCTTCACGGACCGCGTAGATTTCCTTGACCTCGGAGGGGGTAAGCCCGCGAACCATCGCGCCGCGGTTGGGAATGCGCTCCACCAGGCCCTTCTTCTCCAGCTCGAAAAGCGCGAGCCGGACATCGCCGCGATGGGTCTGAAACAGGTCGCAGAGGTCCTGCTCGATGAGGCGCTCCCGCGGCTGCCGCCGCCCGAGAACAATGTCTTCCTCGATGCGCCTGCCAATGATCGTGGCTGTCGCGGGTTCGCGCGCAGGCGTTGCGACCTCGCGGGATTTCGGCGCTCGCGCCTTTACCGGTTTGGGCAATCTTGCCGCCATCAACTCCCCACCGGAGGCTTAGGTCCCGCGCGGCACAACCGGCGGGCCGGACAGCGAAGCCTCCAATTGTGATGATAGTATTGAAAACTAGATTGTAAACAATTTTTGGCCGCGCTACGATCGCTAGCCAACAACAAGCGAGTGGATCGCGCGGACGGAAGTCGGCGGCCATATCGCATCAGGGGGAGACGGCATGACAAAACATCGCCAGCGATCCGTCGTTGACATCGGAACAGGCGCCAACCGCGTTCTGTCGCAGCGGCAAAGCCGGCGCAAATTCCTGGTGAAGGCAGGCGGCGCGCTCGCGGCCGGCGCGTTTGGCGCGGTGCCGTTGCGCGGCTGGGCGGCGGACCCCATCAATATCGGCGCCCTCTATCCTACGACCGGGAGCATGGCGCAGATCGGCGTCGGCTGCGTTGCCGCCGCCAAACTGGCCGCCGAGATGGTCAACGACGCGGGCGGCATCAAGTCGCTCGGCGGCGCCAAGCTCAATCTCATCATCTCCGACGTGCAGAGCGACACCACGGTGACGCGAACCGAAACCGACCGGCTGATCACCGGCAACAAATTGTCGGCGATCCTCACGCCCTTCGCCCGCGCCTCGCAATTTGCCCAGGCGCAGCTGCGGATGTCGCGGCTCGTGAGCGACAGGCCGAAAGTCGCCGTGATCTTCGAGAACACCGCGTTCGGCACCTCAACCTCCAACGGCCTGCGCGAGCAGGCCACCGCCGAAGGCGTCGAGATCGTGCTGTTTGAGCCCTACTCGGCTGGCTTCACCGACGCGAGCCCGCTGATCAACAAGGTCAAGTCATCCGGCGCCAACGCGCTGTTTTCCGTATCCTATCTCAACGACCTCATCCTGATCGTGCGCACCGTCAAGCAGGTCGGCCTCGACGTCGCGATCAATGGCGGCTCCGGCGGGTTCGTGATTCCGGATTTCTACAAGAACGTCGGCAAGCTCGCCGAAGGCCTGCAAGGCGTGGCGCACTGGAATCACGACATGGACGCCAATGCCGAGAAGGTGAACGTCGAATACAAGAAGCGCACCGGCGAGTTCCTGTTCGAATATGCCGGCGGCCTGGTCGCGCAGACCTTCATGATCGCGGATGCGCTGGAGCGCGCAGGCTCACCCGATCCGCAAAAGGTGCGCGACGCCATCTCCTCGCTCGACGTCTCTTCCGGCTATGCCGCGATGTGCCCCGGCGGCAAGGTGAAGTTCGGGCCCGATGGCAAGAACATCCACGGCCATCCGGTCGGCGTGCAGTGGCAGAACGGCGATCTTGCCAGCGTCTTTCCGAATGAAGACAAGCGCGCACCGCTGATCAAGAGCTAAGGCCGGTCACGACAAATGCTGGAGACAGTGGCCCAGGCCGTGATCAACGGCCTGCTCATCGGCGGCATCTACGCGCTCGTCTCTATCGGCGTGACGCTGATTTTCGGCGTGGTCAAGATCGTCAATTTCGCCCAGGGCGAATTCGTGATGATCGGGATGTACATCTCCTTCTATCTCGCCACCCAGTTCGGCATTGACCCGATCGTCTCGCTGGTCGTCTCGATGCCGGTGCTGTTCGTGATCGGCGTCTTGGTCCAGCATTTCCTGATCCGCCGGGTGCTGGGGCCGAACGACATGCCCCAGATCTTCCTGACCTTCGCGCTGTCGCTGCTCTTGCTCAATCTCGCGCTGATGCTGTTCACCGCGAACTATCGCACCGTCCACACCTCTTATTCGGATGAAGCCTTTCATCTCGCCGGGCTTTACATTCCCGTGGCGAAGCTGATCGCCTTCGTGGTGGCGATGGGCTTGAGCGCCGCGCTCTGGGTGTTCCTGCACACCACCGATCTCGGCAAGGCGATGCGCGCTGCGGCACAAAACCGCGACGTCGCGACGCTGATGGGCATCAATCCCAACCGCGTGTTCTGCGTCGCGCTTGGCGTTGCGCTGGCGCTCGCAGGCGCCGCCGGTTCGCTGCTGATGCCATTCTATTCGGCCTATCCCTTTGTCGGACAGGTGTTCGTGCTGATGGCCTTTGTCGCAGTGGTGCTGGGCACGCTCGGCAATGTCATGGGCGCGCTCATCGCAAGCCTGATGATGGGGATCGCCGAATCGCTCGGCATCCAGTTCGTCGGCGCCGATTCCGGATTGATCGTGGTGTTCGCCATGCTGCTCTTGACGCTGGCCTTCAAGCCGAACGGCCTTGGCGGCGGAAGGGTGCGCTAGTGGCCGGCATCAACAAATGGAAGCTGATGTCGCTCGCCGCGCTCGCGGCGGTCGTGCTGGTGCTGCCGCAGGTCGTCAAAAGCTCGTTTGCGATCGACATTTTCATCCGCATCCTGCTGTTCTCCTTCATCGGCGTCGCCTGGAACCTGATGGGCGGCTACGCCAAGCAATTGTCGCTCGGCCACGCCGCCTATTTCGGGCTTGGCGCCTACACCTCCACCATCATGCAGGTGGACTTCGGCATCTCGCCCTGGATCGGCATGGTCGCGGGCGGCATCGTCGCGATGCTGGCAAGCCTGCCGATCGGCTGGCTCTGCTTCCGCCTGCGCGGCCCCTATTTCACCATCGCCACGATCGCGACCGCGCAGGCGCTGATGCTGATCTTCCTGAAATTCCGCGATTTTGCCTGGGGCGCCGAAGGCACCACGATCCCGAACCTCGGCAGCTCGCCGCTGATGATGCAGTTCGAGGCCAAGGCGTCCTATTACTACGTCGTGCTCGGCCTGCTCGTGCTGGGACTAGCGATCACGCAGCGGATCGAACGATCGTGGATGGGCTACTATCTCGTCGCCATCGGCGAAGACGAGGATGCCGCCGAGGCAATCGGCGTCAACGCCCCGCGCATCAAGCGTGACATTTACATGATCAGTGCCTTCCTCACCGCGCTCGCCGGCACGTTCTATGTCCAATACATCTACTTCATCGACCCAGCGACCGCCTTCAACTTCAACATCTCGATCGAGGCCGCATTGGTGTCGATCGTCGGCGGCATCGGAACGCTGTGGGGCCCGGTGATCGGAACGGTACTGTTGGAAACCACTTCCGCGCTGCTGCAAAGTTGGCTCGGCAGCTCGACCGGCGGCGTCCAACTCACGGTCTATGCCCTGATCCTGATGGCGGTGATCCTGTGGCGACCGACCGGACTGATCGGCATCGTGACCGACGCCTATCAGCGCCACGTCAACCGCAAACCGGCGCGCGCGTAAAGGACAGCCATGCGAGATGCGCTCGTCATCAAGGGGCTCAACAAACGGTTCGGCGGCTTGCGCGCGGTGCAGGACGTCAGCTTCACCGTGAAGGAGAACGAGACGGTCGCGCTGATTGGCCCAAACGGCGCCGGCAAGACCACGAGCTTCCATCTGATCACCGGCTTTCACCGACCGGACTCCGGTTCGGTCGAAGCGTTCGGCCAAGAGATCACTGGCCTCAAGCCGCATGCTGTCTGTGCGCTGGGCCTCGCCCGAACCTTCCAGGTGGCAAAACCGTTCGGCGCCATGACCGTGCTCGCCAACGTCATGACCGGCGCCTTCCTGCGCGACCGCCATGTCACGGCGGCCCGCGACAAGGCGCGCGAGGCAATCGAGTTTGTCGGCCTGTCGGCGAAGCAACAGACCGCGGCCAAGGACCTCACCACCATCGATCAGCGCCGGCTCGAAATGGCGCGGGCGCTCGCGACCCAGCCGCGCATCCTTCTTCTCGATGAAGTCATGGCCGGGCTTAACCCGGCCGAGATCGATCAGGCGGTGGCGCTGGTCGGAAAATTGTCGCAGGCCGGCTTGACCATCGTCATCGTCGAGCATGTCATGCGCGCCATCATGGCGGTGGCGCGCCACATCGTGGTGCTCGATCACGGCCAGAAGATCGCCGAAGGCAGCCCGAAGGACATCGTCGAAAATCCCGAAGTGATCCGCGCCTATCTCGGCTCCGGCTATGTGCACACGGCCGGCGGAGGCGCCCATGCTTGAACTCAAGGCCGCCAGCGCCAGCTACGGCTCGGTCCCTGCCATCTCCAATGTCTCGATCGCGATCGGCGAAGGCGAAGCCGTCGGTCTTTTGGGCGCCAACGGCGCCGGCAAGAGCACGACGCTGCGCGCGATCTCGGGTCTCGTGAAACTGTCGTCCGGCACCGTGACCTTCGCCGGCACCAATCTCGCCTCGCTGCCGCCGCATCGGATTCCGGAACTGGGAATTGCCCACGTGCCGGAGGGCCGGCAGGTGTTTCCCGAGATGACGGTGAATGAGAATCTCGAGATCGGCGCTTACGTGCCGAAGGCCAAGGCCGAGCGCGCGCTCACGCTGGATCTGGTTTACAGCATCTTCCCTCGCCTTGCCGAACGAAGGAAGCAGCTCGCCGGCACCATGAGCGGCGGCGAGCAGCAGATGCTGGCGGTCGGCCGCGGATTGATGCTCAAACCGCGCCTTCTGATGCTCGACGAGCCCTCGCTCGGACTTGCCCCCGTGATGACCGATGTCACGTTCGAGAAGATCGGCGAGATCCACAAGATGGGTACGGCGATCTTGCTGGTCGAGCAAAACGTCAGCCGCGCGCTGTCGCTGGTCGCCCGCGCCTATGTGCTGGAAAGCGGCAACGTGATCATGCACGGCACCAGCACCGAGCTTGCCAACAACAAGCAGGTCCAGGCGGCGTATCTCGGGATTTAGGGTACGCCCGCCGTTCTTTGTCGTCATTGCGAGCGAAGCGAAGCAATCCAGCAATAGCGAGGCAGTTTGGATTGCTTCGTCGCTACGCTCCTCGCAATGACGATTCGAGCGCAAAACCTCAATTCAAATTTCAAACAGCCACGAAAAGATACGTGTTTGCGTTCCCGCGGCGCAGATCGCGCCCGAGTCTTGCAAATCGTTCGCCCAAGAAAATAGAGAGGGCGCAGGGAAGCCAGGTGCGCGATGCACCCGCAGCCTCGCACGCAAACAAAAAAGCGCACGAGCGTCGTCGCCACAGGTTCACCGAAACAATCCGGCCTTCCCTGCGCAATGGTTTTAACGGCTTATACCGCGCTCTCCCCGGCGACGAATTCGTCTTGTCACCGTCGTTAGCGAATTAGCGGCAAATCCGCACCCGGTTGGGCCGACTTGCCTCCGCCAACTTGACACCAGCAACGGGTGCCAGGACCACACGGTTTTGCCGTCCGCTTCAGCGTCTTTCGTCCACGCGCTTTATTTCGCTCACGGGAAACCCGCCCTGCGAAACGCCGCGCGCTCAACGCTGCCGCGTCCACCGCATCCCGCGCCGAACGTCCGTGACGATCGCGATACGTCCCCTCTTCTCGGGCACGAGACGGCTGAAACTAGTGGAGGTGATTTGCCCGACGGGACAAGCGAAATCTTTTTTGCGAGAGGGCTGGACACGAAATCTACAAAACGGCCCGACGAGGCTGGGCAAGAATACTGATTATGGGACTGAGGCAGTTCGGAAAGGCCTGACTGCAAGCCATAGCGGAATTTTGGGCCGGAGGGGCTGCAAAGCAAGCTGAATGGCGCGCAGAGTAACCGCAAGGAGGTCCTCGCGGGCAATGCGCAGCTTTTCGAGGTACGCGACAAAGCGGTCAAAGCCGAGAATGTTGAGCACGCGGGTAAAGTTGTAGCAAAGGGCCATCAGGCTCCATTCGCCGCGGACCTTGTCGAAGCCGCGCACGAGAAAGTGCCGATACCCGGCGCGGCATTTGAGTGTTCCAAAGGGGTGCTCGACGATGGCGGAACGGCGGCGCATCAATTTGGCTGCCTCATCACTTTCCATCCTCGTGCGGTGACGTTCGAGAACGTCCTCGTGCTCCCAGCGCGCGATGCTCCGGTAAGATGCCTTCGGGGCAAGACACTGCGCTCTCAGTGGACATGCTGCGCAGGCCGCTTTGCGCCCCAGATAGCGGATCTCGACGCGGCCGCTCGCGTTCTTCCAGCGCCCCTCCGTCGGACGCAGCAGTTCGCCGGCCGGGCAACGGTAGGCATCGGCGCTCGCATCGTAACTGAAATCCTTGCGGCTGAAGCGGCCCTCCTTCTCGAGCTTGCCGTTGCCCTCGTGCAGCGGCACATAGGCAACGATGCCGTCATCCTCGCAGGCCTTCAGGTCCTCGCTGTTGTAATAGGCGGTATCGGCCGCCGCCTGCAGGGTCTCTACGTCGAGAACCTCTTTTGCTGCCTTTGCCATCTCATGGAGATGCCCCGTGTCGTTGCGGTTGACGACGTCGCTGGCAACAATGAGCATGTGCTTGTCGTCAACGACGCTCTGCACGTTGTAGCCCGCAATGGTCTGGTCGCCCTTGCTCAGAAGCCTTGCGTCGGGATCGGTCTTCGAGAGCTGCCCCTTGTCACTTGTCTCCAGGATGTTGAGGTCGGCTTGCGCCCGTTCGCGCCGGGCCATCAGCTCCTTCACCTTCTCGCCGACATCGCCGCCATCGCCCTTGCTGCCATCCGCCGGACCGTCGCTTCGCTGCTTGGCCTCTTGCGCATCGTTGGCTTCGAGAGCCTTGCCATAAGCCTCGATCTCCTTGTCCAACGCGGCGATCTGTTTGGTCAGCTTCCCTTGCGTGAAGATGCTCGCCTTGCTGGCGTTGCCATGAAACAAGGCGCCGTCAACCGCAACGAGCGTCCCGCCGACCAGGCCGAGTTCGCGCATGAGCAGCACGAAACTTCGGTTCGCGGCTTTCAACGCTGCCCAGTTCTCCTTGCGGAAGGTGGCGATCGTCCGATAGCCCGGCGTCAGGTTCTTCAACAGCCAGATCAGCTCCAGATTGCGGCCTGCTTCCCGTTCCAGCCGGCGCGATGATCTGATCTGGTTGACGTAGCCGTAGAGATAAAGCTTCAAGAGGTCGGAAGGATCGTAGGGCGGCTGCCCCACCCCCACGCCGCGATCTGCATGCTTGAACCCCAGCTTTGCAAAATCGAGCGCGCCGACGAAGACGTCGATCGCGCGGACCGGGTTGTCCAACCCGACATAGTCCTCGATCCGGGGAGGAAGCAGGTTGGATTGCTCGCGGCTATCGCCGCTCTTGAACGTGCGAATCGTCATAAGCCGAATCGTACACTCAAAGCTCCCAAATGCCCGTCATTCTTGCCCAGCCTCGTCGGGCAAATCAGTCGACCTGTTCGCCCTAGCCCGAACAACAAACCTGTCCGCTGTCGCGCGAAGGCCGAACGTAGAAAGTGGAACGGCGAAGCCGTCGTTCGTCGCTCCGATTGGACGGATCGCGCCCGGCAATATACGCTGTTCGAGCCAAAGCTGACTCACTTCAAGGGCTCCCTGCGCTTCGGCTTCTTTACGAAAGGGACCGCGATGAAACTTGCTCGCCGCCAGTTCCTGCATCTCGCAACCATCGCGATCAGCTGTCCGGCCGTCTCGCGAATGGCAAACGCGCAAGGCTACCCGACGCGCCCCGTGCGCATTGTCGTCGGTTTCGCCGCCGGCGGCGCGCCCGACATCGCCGCCCGTCTTGTGGCGCAGTGGCTCTCGGAGCGGCTCGGCCAGCAATTCATCATTGAGAACAGGACGGGCGCAGGCGGCAATATCGCCACCGAGGCCGTGCTGGATGCTCCCGCCGACGGCTACACGCTGCTTCTGGTCAGCCTTGCCAATGCCGTCAACGCCTCGCTCTATGAAAAGCTCAAATTCAATTTCATCCATGACGTCGCGCCGGTTGCGAGCATCAGCCATGAGGCCTACGGCATGGAGGTGCATCCATCGTTTCCGGCAAAGACGGTCGGCGAATTCATCGCCTATGCCAAGGCCAATCCCGGCAAGCTCAACATGGCCTCGGCCGGCAACGGCACCGGGCCGCATATGGCCGGTGAGTTGTTCAAGATCATGGCCGGCGTCGACATGGTGCACGTTGCCTACCGCGGCTCGCCGCCGGCATTGACGGATCTGCTCGCTGGACAGGTGCAGATCATGTTCAGCCCGATGTCCTCATCGATCGAATATGTCAGGGCCGGCAAGCTTCGCGCGCTGGCTGTGACCACGGCGACGCGCTCGGAAGCATTACCCAACGTTCCGACCGTGGCGGAATTCGTGCCGGGCTACGAGGCGAGCGGCTGGTTCGGCATCGCCGCGCCGGGGAATACGCCGGTCGAGATCATCGAGAAACTGAACCAGGAGATCAATGCGGCCCTTGCCGATTCGAAACTGCGAGCGCGGCTTGCAGGCCTCGGCTCCACGGTGTTCGCCGGTTCGCCGTCTGATTTCGCAAAGCACATCGCAGACGAAACCGAGAAGTGGGGCAAGGTGGTCCGCGCCGCCAACCTCAGGGCCGACTGACAGGCGATGCCGATCAACGCCCACTGCATGGCATCGGAGGCACCACGCGACCGCAGTTCGTGATAAGATACCATCAAATCGCGGCGCACCGCCGCATCGCAAATGGCGGCGCACCGCCGCATCGGGAGGATACGATGACAAGTGCTGCGGAAGGAGAGGAACTCACGCAAGTCGGTCCCGGAACGGTGATGGGCGAGCTGATGCGGCAGTACTGGATTCCGGCCGCGCAGTCCTCGGAACTTGAGCGCGACGGCGCGCCGATCCGGCTGATGCTGCTTGGCGAGAAGCTGATCGCGTTTCGCGACAGCGCGGGCCGGGTCGGCGTGATGGACCACCGCTGCCCGCATCGCTGCGCCTCGCTCTTCCTCGGACGCAACGAGGAAGGCGGAATCCGCTGCATCTATCACGGCTGGAAATACGACGTCGCGGGCAACTGCATCGACATGGCGAGCGTGCCGCCGCACCAGGATTTCAAGCACAAGGTGAAGGCCAAGGCTTACCCGGCGCTCGAGCGTGCCGGGGTGGTCTGGGTCTATATGGGATCGCGCGCGATAGTGCCGCCGCTGCCGGCGTTTGAAATCCTTGACGTCCCCGACGACGAAGTCAGCGTCACCTTCATCCAGCGCGAATGCAATTATTTGCAGGCGCTCGAGGGCGAGATCGATACCTCGCATTTCGGTTTCCTGCACGCCGGCCACGTCGATCCGGACGACGTCGGCGAGGATAATCCGGTTTACCACACCATCACCAACCGTGCCCCGGAGTATCATATCGCCGATGCCGCCTGGGGCACGCAGTACGCCGGCTACCGCCCGGCGAGTGGGGATAGCACCTACTGGCGGTTCGCCAATTTCCTGTTTCCGTTCTGGAGCCAGGCCCCCAACGGCGAGTTCGGCAGTCACGTCCATGCGCGCGGCTGGGTGCCGCTCGATGACGGCCACACCATGTTCTGCTTCCTGCGGTGGAAGCGCGGCGTGTCGGCGCTGACGCAGCCGCAGCCTGCCTTCAAGGACGGGCGGCCGATCGGCGGCACCGGACGCGGCAACAAGTTTCTGCCGAACACCACCGATTGGCTCGGCCGCTTTCGGCTTGCCGCTAACCCGAGCAACGATTGGGGAATGGACCGCGCCGCCCAGCGCAGCAACGCGATCTACAGCGGGATCGACGGCATCCACCTGCAGGATCAGGCGATCACCGAGAGCATGGGGCCGATCACGGACCACGCGTTCGAGCACCTCGCGCCATCGGATCAGATGATCACGCGCACGCGCCGACGGCTCTTGATGGCGGCTCGCGCGTTACGCGACAAGAACGTCTTGCCGCCCGGTGTCGAGGACGCGGAGGTGTTTCGTGGCGCCCGCAGCGGGTACTTCGTCAGCGACGACAAAGCCCCCTGGCGAGAGATTTATGTCAAGCAACTGACCGCGGCGCTGCACCCGTCATCGACCCCATTGCGCGCGGCGGAGTAGTCTTACTGCGTCATAACCGGCTTATCCCTCATCCCGAGGAGCGCGCTCTTGCGCGCGTCTCGAAGGATGAGGCCGAAAGGCACTGGGGCCTCGTGGTTCGATACGGCGCATACGCGCCTCCTCACCATGAGGGTCTAATGACGCAGTAAGAGTAGAAGGCGATATCAGGGCAGGAATTTGATGCCGTAGGTATTGCCGCGCCGCCAAACGACTTCGCATGGCTGGCGCTTCGGATGGGCAGGCACAAGCTCCAATCCCAAGGTGTCGCTGACATCGATCGCAGCATCGGTCATGATCTTGGCGCCGCCTGGCGCGACGTCCAATACGAAGCATTCGCGCTTCGTCATGCCGTTGTCGACCGTAATCCAGGCCGGCTGTTTGTGCAGCTCCCGTCGCGGTTCGCGCGGCACCTTTGGCCTTGGCTTATCCGTCATGATGGCTATCCGTCGTTGGATTCAAATGCGATCGGCCCGGCTATCGTCAAAGTAGGCCAGCAGATTGATGCTGATTTCGTAAAATTCCGCTAAATTATTGCGTTGAACTTTATTGATTTAACTGGGCGGTGTACCCATAAATTCGGCTCAGTGCCCGCTTCGCGCCGAAAGCGACCGAAATACTGCATTGCCAAGAAATGACGCTAGGTGCCAGGCGCCGACACATCGGAGATCGGCACTGCCCTACATTGGAAGTGCCCGGCATCAGCTCAAAGCTCGCCGACCAGTCGGACCACGGTCTGACGTAGCCACGCATGAGCTGGATCGTGATCGTAGGAAGCATGCCAGAGCAGTGAAACTGCGATGTCACGCAACTCCACCGGAGGCGGGCTGAGGCTGAGCCCAAGTTCGGTGGCGAACAGGCGAGCTAATCGCCCGGGCATGGTTACGACAACTGGTGCGCGCGCTACCAGGAACGGGACCGCGAGAAAACGCGGTGTGGTCAGGACGACCGTGCGCCGCAACCCGAGCTTTTCCAGAGCATCGTCCACCACGCCGCGCACGCTCCGGCCGGGTCTTAGGCTGGTCAGGACATGAGGCAGCCGCACGTAATCATCAAGCGAGATCGGGGGCACGATCCCCGTCCGTTCGGCGTTAAACATGCACAGATAGGTCTCATTGAACAAGAGACGTCGCTTGTGGTGGGTCTGTCCGTGCCGGAAGACGTCAAACCCGACGGCGAGGTCCAGTTCGTCGGCGTCGAGATCATCCAGGAGCCGCGAAGAGTCGATGTTGTGGAGTCGCAGGTGAATACCCGGCGCGACCTCGCGCAGGTGCGCGAGGAGAGTAGGCACGATCCAGATTTCCATGCTGTCGGCCAGCCCGAACCTGAAAGTTCGCTCCGCTGTTGCTGGATCGAACGCTTCGTCTCGCGACACGAGCGTCTGGATCTGGGAGAGCGCGGTCCGCACCGGCTCGACCAACGTCACCGCCCGAGGCGTGAGGCGCAGGCCCTCAGGCCCTCGCGTCAGGAGCTCGTCACTGAACAGCTCCCGTAGGCGCGCCAGGTTGTGGCTCATCGACGATTGACCAATGCCGACGCGGGCAGCCGCGCGCGTGACGCTACGTTCCGTGAGCAGCGCATCAAGG
>VAZG01000539.1 GCA_005885285.1 Alphaproteobacteria bacterium
ACAATTATTGCATCGGCGTGCTGGGCTGCGGCCGACGCAAAGGCGATGTCGAGTTCCTCCACCGTGGTCGCCTCTACTACCGGCAGAGCCACGCCCAACTTCCGGGCCGTTTCGGGCAGCTCCTCTGCTACTATCAGCCTGTGAATTGGATTGCCCGGATGGGCCAGGATCACAATTTTCGAGGCGGTCGGAACCAATTCCCGTAGGATTTCTATTTCTTTGCTGGTGAAGCCGGGTACGAGGGTCGCAAGACCCGTTATGTTGCCGCCCGGACGCGACAGGCTTTGGACGAGGCCGAGCCCAACGGGATCAGCCACAGCCACGAATAGAATTGGAATGCTGGCAGTTGCCGATTTCAGTGCTGCGGCTGCTGGTGGGTTGGGGGCGATAATCAGATCGGGGCTGAGAGCTACCAGTTCGGTGGCGAAAGCTGGCAGGCGATCCTGGGAGGGAGCATAACGATACTCGATGATCAGGTTTCTTCCATCAATCCAGCCGTGGCTTTGCAGCCCCTCAAGCCACGCTTTCTGAACGGTCGGCTCGACTACATTGGTGGCGAGAAAGCCAATCCGACGAAGTGTCCCCTGCGCCAGCGAACGCCGTGGCGAACGAGTAACGCCGCACCGGCCGCAATGAACTCTCGCCGTTTCATTCGATCCTCTCGAATCTTGAGGACGACGGGACGTAGAGTATCACGTCTCGATTGTGGCCGCACTCGCTGCGGGTGCAAATGCTGCGCCGCAAATGCCGCCCGTGGCCCAAGACCGCTATGGGTCCAAACTCAGAAGAACTCAATTGGAGTAAATGTCTTCCGGGTTACCCCTGAAAGCAGACGTTGCTCGATATAGTCGGTGTTCAAAATAGTCGGTGTTCAAAATAGTCGGTGTTCAAACTTGCCAACAACGGAACTACTGAAAATCGGGCGCTGTGAAGAGCTTCACACCGTTGCGAAGCTGCCGGTGTCGGAAATTCAGTGGGCCCAACGGCGCGTGTGCCTAAGCCGCCGGTCCACGGTCACAATGGCGAGATGTGCGCCGTTGGCGGCTCCGCCGCTAGATCGCCGCCTCGGTCTTCGCGTCGAACACGTGAAGCCTGGAGGGGCGCATCGCGACGCGGAGCTTGTCGCGCACCTTCACCCGCACGGACGGCTCGACGCTCGCCACCATGACGCCCTGGCCGACTTTCATATCGAGCAGGATTTCCGAGCCGAGTTGCTCGACCACCTCGATCACGCCATCGAAGCATGGGTGGTCGAGATCGGCGGTACCCGCCACCGTGAGGTCCTCCGGGCGCACGCCGAGCGTGACCTCGTGGCCGATATGGCCGCGCAGGCGCCGCGCAGTCTCCTCCGGCAGCTTGATGCGCAGGCCGGCATTCTCGGCGATCAGCGATCCGTTCGCCTCGCTCACCGTAACAGCGGCGAAATTCATCGCGGGCGAGCCGATGAAACCGGCGACGAACTTGTTGGCGGGCTGATTGTACAATTCGAGCGGCTCGCCTACCTGCTGGACCACGCCGTCTTTCATCACGACGACGCGGTCACCCAGCGTCATGGCCTCGACCTGATCGTGGGTCACGTAAATAGCGGTGGTGCCAAGACGCAAATGCAGCTTCTTGAGCTCGACGCGCATCTGCACCCGCAGCTTGGCATCGAGGTTCGACAATGGCTCGTCGAACAGGAACACGCGGGGGTGACGCACGATGGCGCGGCCCAGCGCCACGCGCTGGCGCTGGCCGCCGGAGAGCTGGCGCGGCTTGCGCTTGAGCAATTCGCCGATGCCGAGGATGTCGGCCGCCTCCCGCACGCGCTTCTCGATCTCGCTGCGTTCGAATTTGCGCATCTTCAGGCCGAACGCCATGTTGTCGTACACGCTCATGTGCGGGTAGAGCGCGTAGTTCTGGAACACCATGGCGATATCGCGGTCCATGGGCGCGAGTTCGTTGATCACGTTGCCGTCGATCGAGATAACGCCGGAGGAGATCGCTTCAAGCCCGGCGATCATCCGCAGTGTCGTCGTCTTGCCGCAGCCGGACGGTCCCACGAACACCACGAACTCCTTGTCGCGGATCTGCAGATTGACGTCTTTGACGGCGTGCACGCTGTCGTAGAATTTGTTGATCCCCTTGAGGACGACCTGTCCCATTGCTGTCAGCCCTTCACCGATCCGGTCAATCCCGCGACGTAGTGCTCGACGAAAAACGAATAGGCGATGGCAACCGGGATCGATCCGAGCAGCGCGCCGGCCATCAGCGGTCCCCAGAAGAATACGTCGCCGCGGATCAGTTCGGAGGTGACGCCCACCGGCACGGTCTTTTGCTGAGGCGAGGACAGGAAGACGAGTGCATAGATGAACTCATTCCACGACAGCGTGAAA
>VAZG01000540.1 GCA_005885285.1 Alphaproteobacteria bacterium
GAGGTCGACCACGGTGTAGAAGCGGCCCCTGGCGCCGCCGCGGATGCAGGCCCGCGCAATAGCTATCGCCAGATGCGACTTGCCGGTGCCGGTCGAGGCAGAGACATTGTGCCCGATACCAGGGGCAGGACGCGACGATTTACTACCCTTTTCATCCGCATTGCGGGCGGCGAGTTGCAGTTGTGCGGCGTCATCCGTTCCGCGGCGTCACGATGCTGGTGATCGAACAGCCCGACGGGACAATGGCGCTGGTTCCAGAATGGATGACCAGACCGGCAGCTGCAGCCGTCGAGATTCGGGAGGCGCCACGCTTTCCGCTCGCAGAACTGCGGGCCCTGCGCCAGGTCGTCGTTGCCGTCCTATCGTTGCCGTCAGATCGCAGCAACGGAGATCGGCATGGGATTTTACACACTCCCCGCTCAGCGGGAGCTTTTCCCGAGAGCGGCAGCGAAGACGTCACTGCCGCCAGCGGTGATGGAGCGGTTGGTGGTTCTCGTCGGACAGCTATTGACGGAGACAGCGGCTGTCGAGCTTGCGGTGATGGAGCAGGTCGATGAGCATCAAGATCACGCCTGATCATCGCGACCGGCAGGCCTACGTCTATGTCCGCCAGTCAACCGCCGATCAGCTGCGGCACAATCACGAGAGCCGGCGGCGGCAATACGCGCTGACGGACCGAGCTCGTGCGCTCGGCTGGTCCGAGGTGGTGATTGTCGACGACGACCTCGGCCGCTCGGGCGGCGGGGTCGAGCGGCCGGGATTCGAGCGCCTGTTGCTGGCGATCTGCGAGGCGCGAGTCGGCATCGTACTGGCGGTCGAGGCCTCGCGCTTGGCCCGCAACGGCCGGGACTGGCACACGTTATTGGAGTTCTGCGGCCTGGTGGGCTGCCTATTGGCCGATGAGGACGGGGTCTATGACCCGCGGTTGCCGAATGACCGATTGCTGCTCGGCATGAAGGGCACGATGAGCGAGATGGAGCTGTCGCTGTTGCGGCAACGCTCGCTCGAGGCCTTGCGCCAGAAGGCGCGGCGTGGCGAGCTGTTCTTCACCGTGGCGGTCGGCTACCGCAAGGCGCGGCACGATCGCATCGAGATTGATCCGGATCTGCGGGTCCGCGAGGCCATCGCCCTGGTATTCCGCAAGTTCGGCGAGTGCCGCAGCGTGCGGCAGGTGCATCTGTGGCTGCGCCAGGAAGAGATTCGCCTCCCGGCTGTCGAGCAGGGGCCAGCAGGTTCGCGGATCGTATGGAAATTGCCGGTCTACAACACGGTCCTGCATCTGCTGACCAACCCGATCTACGCCGGCGCTTATGCCTTCGGCCGAACCTGCAGCCGGGTGAGCGTGCGGGACGGGCGCAAGCGGGTCGTCCGAGGCTATCGCCGGGCGCAGAGCGATTGGGAGGTGTTGCTCCCCGATCACCACGAGGGGTACATCTCGTGGGAGGAATTCGAGAGGAACCAGCGTCTGATCGCCGACAATGCCAACAGCAAGGGGCTGATGGCGCGCGGCTCCGTTCGTCGCGGCGATGCGCTGCTGGCCGGTCTATTGCGCTGCGGCCATTGCGGGCGGCGACTGCACGTCTCCTACAGCGGCACGGCCGGGTACTGCGTGCGATATCATTGCCGCGGCGCGCATCTCAACCACGGAACGGAGCGCTGCATCGCGTTTGGCGGGCTGCGGGTCGACGCGGCCGTATCGGCGGAACTGCTGCGAGTGCTTGCACCTTTGGGGATCGAGGCCGCTTTGCATGCGATCGATGCCCGTGCGGCCGACAATTCCGAGGTCCATCGGCAAGCCGAACTCGCCCTCACCCAGGCGCGCTACGAGGCGGGGCTGGCGCGGCGGCAGTATGACGCCGTCGATCCCGACAACCGCCTGGTTGCATCCGAGCTGGAGCGGCGCTGGAACGATCGGCTCGTCGAGGTCCACCGCATCGAGGAACAGCTCGCGGCACTGGCCACGGCAAAGGTGTCAATGCCGACGGCCGAGGAACGCGCCCGGCTGATGGCGCTTGGCACTGATGTCGAGGCGCTGTGGCATCACCCCGGCGCAAGCGCCGAGACGCGCAAGCATATCTTGCGGACGGCGATTGTCGAGATCGTGGCCAAGATCGTCGGCGACACGATCGATCTCGTGGTTCATTGGCAGGGTGGGGATCATACCCAGCTGACGGTACCCAAGAACCGCGCGGGTCGGCACCGCTGGACCACCGAGGCCGAAACGGGCGAGCTTATCCGCGCACTGGCCCGGCAACAGACGGACGCCGGTATCGCGGCGATCCTCAACCGCTGCGGCAAGTGCACCGGCAAGGGCAACAGCTGGACCGAAAGCCGGGTGCGCTCGCATCGCAGCGCCCACGGCATTGCCGTGTACCGGGACGGCGAAATGGCCGAACGCGGCGAATTAACGTTGGAAGAGGCGGCGCGGCGTCTCACCATCAGCAAGATGACCGTGCTCCGGCTGATCGGCCGCGGCGCCATCCAGGCGCGGCAGGTCTGCAAGGGCGCACCCTGGGCGATCTCCGCGGCCGAGTTGGCCGGGCTCGATGCCCGCACGGCTCTCGCGCGCCGCCCACAACCAGAAAATCCCGATCAACGCTCCTTTATCTTTCAATGACGTGGCGAGGTGGG
>VAZG01000326.1 GCA_005885285.1 Alphaproteobacteria bacterium
TCCTGGAGCCGCACCAATCGCTTGTCCATGTCTTGCGCTGACACCATCTCCTTGAAGTCCGCCGCAGGCGTGCCGGGCCGCGGCGAATATTTGAACGAATAGGCGCCAGCGTATCCGATTTGCGTGACAAGCGCGAGGGTGGCGGAAAAATCTTCCTCGGTCTCGCCGGGGAAGCCAACAATAAAATCCGATGAAAATGCAATACCTTGCCGGACTGCACGAAAACGGTCGATGATCTTGCGGTAATCGTCGGCGGTATGTTTGCGGTTCATGGCCGCCAGGATCCGATCGGAGCCGGATTGCACCGGCAGATGCACGAACGGCATCAGCGCGGGCACATCGCGATGCGCCTCGAGCAGCGAATCATCGACGTCGCGGGGGTGGCTGGTCGAATAGCGCAGGCGGACAATGCCGGGAATTTCGGCAAGCCGATGCAGCAGTTTGCCAAGCGGCCAGCTTTGTCCGTCCGCTCCCTCGCCGTGATAGGCGTTGACGTTCTGTCCGATCAGCGTGATTTCGCGCACGCCATTGTCGGCGAGCCGCGTCACATCGTCGATGATCTTGGTGACCGGCCGCGACACCTCGGCGCCGCGCGTATAGGGCACCACGCAGAAGGTGCAGAATTTATCGCAGCCTTCCTGCACGGTGACAAAGGACGAAATGCCGCGGGCGCGGATCGCCTCGGGCTGTGGCGGCGGCAAAAATCCGAATTTGTCCTGGAGCGGGAATTCGGTCTCGATGGCGCGGCCGTGGCTGTTTGCGCGCGCCAAAAGTTGCGGCAGATGGTGGTAGCTCTGCGGACCGACCACGACATCAACCACCGGCGCGCGGCGGATGATCTCCTCGCCTTCGGCCTGCGCGACGCAGCCGGCCACCGCGATGTTCATCTGTCGGCCATTTCGCGCGGCTTCCTCCTTGGCTGCGCGCAGCCGGCCCAGTTCCGAGTAGACTTTCTCGCAAGCCTTTTCGCGGATGTGGCAAGTATTGAGGATCACGAGGTCCGCATCGTCAGCGCTTGCGGTCTCGACAAAGCCTTCGCCCGCCAATGTGTCCACCATGCGCTGGGCATCGTAGACGTTCATCTGGCAGCCATAGGATTTGATATGGAGCCTGCGCGGCAGCTTCATGGAACCTGGGTGGCGTGACACGGTGCCCTTTGCAACACGAGCCTCAGATATAGGCTAAGGGGCCGAAAATCCAGCGTTTGGGCTGTCATTCCGGGCCGATGCCAACGGGTCGCGCGAATGCGCGCCCGATGACAGGCTCCGCATCGAACTATGGTGCGCAAATTGCGCACCTGAGAATCTCGAGATTCCGAGTTCACGCGTGCTCCCGGAATGACGATGACGCTGATAGTCACGTCTTTTCGTCGTCCATCGGGACGCAATACAGCTCAAGCCGGTGATCGACCAGCTTGTAGCCGAGCTTGCGGGCGATTTCGGCTTGCAGCTTTTCGATCTCCTCCGAGGTGAATTCGATCACCTTGCCGTCGCGCAGATTGATCAGGTGATCGTGGTGGCTGTCGCGCATCTGCTCGTAACGGGCACGCCCCTCACGGAAAGCGTGGCGCTCGATGATGCCGGCATCTTCGAACAGTTTGACGGTGCGATATACCGTGGAGATCGAGATCTTGTCGTCGACTGCAACACAACGCCGATACAGTTCCTCGACATCGGGATGGTCCGCGGCCTCCGCCAGCACGCGCGCGATGACGCGGCGCTGTTCGGTCATGCGCATGCCGGTGGCGGCGCAACGCGCCTCTATTCCGGTGGCTTTCACGGCCGGCGTGGATTTCAAGACGGTCATGGGATCCTTTGCCTAACGCGCTTTCTGCCAGTCCGCGCAGTTTACGACAAGTCGCGACGCATCAGAAGCGCATTCAATTGTTCCCCGTTCGCCTGCCGGTAATAGCGTTCGCGCCGACCAACGATGCCAAATCCGGCCCATTCGTAGAGCCTGCGCGCCGGCGCGTTGTTCTCTTCGACCTCGAGGAATATGGTGCGGACGCCACGGCCTGCCAGGTGACCGAGATGGGTCAAAAGCAGCTCACGCGACAGGCCCCGGCCGCGATGGGCGGCATCGATCGCAATCGACAATATCTCCGCCTCATCGGCCGCCATCCGCGACACCGCAAAGCCTATGATCTTTCGTCCCAGTCGGAGGCGATGAACGAGCGTATTGCGCTCGCGCATCATGTTCTCGAATTCGCTCTCGCCCCAACCGCGATGAAACGAGGCACCATGAAGCTCGGCCAGTCTTGGCGCGTCGCGCAAGGTGGCGGCCTCGATCGCGGGCGAGGCGCCCGCACCCCAAAGCCCCGAGAACCACCTCATCATGAGGCGATCGGCTGCGTGATCGTCAGCGGTACGTCCTTTGAAGGTTTGGCATCGGGCGCGCGCAGATAGCAGGGCCGCGCGGGCGCGCTTTCCGGATTGACCGCGGCACCCAGCCACGCCACCCAGGCGATGTCAGGCGCTGCTTGCGCGTTGACCTCGAAGGGGGGCGCCGCATGGGCCGGCCAGTGCTGGCTGAGAATTGTCGCGGCATTGCCGACCAGATACGGCGGTCCGAATCGCCACTCCGCCAGCGCCTCGGCAATCGGCGACACTTGAGGCGGGATCAACAACGTGCCGTCGCCGCCGACCACCTGGAAGTACACCTGGCCGTGCCGCGCATCGATCGCCGCGATGACCGGATGTTCGCCGTGATCGCTGACCACGGGTGCGGCATAGGCCGTCAGCGTGGTCACTCCCACGACCGGCTTTGCGGCGGCCAGTGCAATGCCGCGCGCGGCGGAAAGTCCCACCCTTAAGCCTGTAAAGCTGCCTGGGCCGGTGGTCACCGCGATACGGTCGAACGCCGAAAACGGCAGTCGCGATTGCTGCGTGACCCGCGCGATCAGCGGCATCAAGGCTTCGGCATGGCCGCGCTTCATCGGAAGCGATTCCTGCGCAATCAGCTTGCCGGCGTCGGTGTCGAGAACGCCTGCGGCGCAGGCATCGAGCGCGGTATCGATGGCGAGGATCAGCATGGCGGAATGGTATCACTAATTACGCCGTCATGGCCGGGCTTGTCCCGGCCATCCACGCCTTTGCTGTGGCCCAAGAACGTGGATGCCCGGCACAAGGCCGGGCATGACGCGGATAGGGGCGATTTGTCGGTGCGAAATCACACTGGCTGGACTTCGACCACCTCAGGCACGAAATGTCGCAGCAGGTTCTGGATGCCGTGCCGCAACGTCGCGGTCGATGACGGGCAGCCCGAGCAGGCGCCCTTCATGTTGAGATAGACGATGCCATCCTTGAAGCCGCGGAAGGTGATGTCGCCGCCGTCGTTGGCGACCGCAGGCCGGACCCGGGTTTCGATCAAGTCCTTGATCATTTCGACGGTCTCGGCGTCTGCCTCGTTGAAGAATTCGCCTGCTTCATCGCTCGCCTCGTCGCTGGTGGCGCTGCCGTCGGAGAGCAGCGGCGCGCCGGACATGTAATGCTCCATGATGGCACCGAGGATCGCGGGCTTTAAATGTTGCCAGTCGCTGGCGTCCTTGGTCACGGTGATGAAGTCCGACCCGTAAAACACGCCGGTGACGCCGGGCACGCCAAAAAGCCTCTCGGCGAGGGGCGAGCGTGTGGCGGCTTCGCGGTTGGCGAATTCCATGGTGCCGCCCTCGAGCACGAGGCGGCCAGGGATGAACTTCAGCGTCGCGGGATTGGGGGTCGTTTCGGTCTGAATAAACATGGTTTTCTCCGGCGTCGCCGGTTCAAGGCCGGCGCGTGAGCTCTCCTTATCAGATGGCGACGGCTAAGGCACGATCAAGAGGCGCGCACGAGCTGTTCCCGTGCGCAACCTCAGGAAAGCGCATCAATTTCGGCGTCGCTGAGGTCGCCGGAGACGATGGTGATCGGGATCGGGAACGAGCCTACCGCCTGGGCCATCGTGGTGATGAGCGGGCCGGGGCCTTCCGGCCCCGGATTGGCCGCCAGCACCAGCATCGCAATATCGCTATCCTTGTCGATGACGTCGAGGATCTGCTCGGTCGGGTTGCCCTCGCGGATCACGCGCTCCGGTGTGATCGCAGCGATGCCATTGGCACGGCCGGACGCGCGGTCGAGGGCCTCATTGGCGGCTTCCTCCGCCTCGGCGCGCATGATGTCGGCAACGCCCAGCCATTGCTGGTTCTGATCTTCCAGTTCGATGATGCGCAGCATCACCACGCCGCCGCCGGCCCGGAGCGCCCAGCGGCTCGCGTAATAGACCGCGCGGTCCCATTCCGCGGTGTCGTCAACGATAACCAGACATTTCGGCTTGTGACCCGTCTCGTAGCTTCGTCGCTGGGTGGTCATGCACGTCCTGGATGCTGCAGCCAAAGCGTTTTCGGGCGAAGTGGTACCGGTTCGCATGAAGAAAACGCGTCAAACAATCGGACACATGCTGCCACACTCGCCGCGTCTTTGGGAGAGGGTAACAAGCATCGTCCGCACGGCGTCGGACCTTGCTTCGCATCGCAAAAATCAGCGCTTGCGGACGAAGCCGACGATGTCCTTTGCCGTCTTCAGCGTCTGTTCGGCGATGACGTTTGCGCGTTCCGCGCCGTCGATCAGGATCTGATCGACATGGCCGGGATCTGCCGCCAGCCGCTTCATCTCCGCGGCGATCGGCGACAGCTTGGCGACGCAAAGCTCGACCAGCGCATTCTTGAAACTGGAGAATTGCCCGCCGCCGAAGTCGCGCAGCACGTCGGACTTGGGCCGGCCCGACAATGCGGCATAGATGCCGACGAGATTGTCGGCCTCCGGGCGAGTCTCGAGCCCCTTCTCCTCCGTCGGCAACGGCTCCGGATCGGTCTTTGCCTTGCGGATCTTCTGCGCGATGGTGTCGGCGTCGTCGGTGAGGTTGATCCGCGAATTATCCGAAGAGTCCGACTTCGACATCTTCTTGGTGCCGTCGCGCAAGCTCATCACCCGCGTCGCCGGCCCCGTGATCAGCGGCTCCGGCTGTGGAAAGAACAGGCCATCTCCAAAACCGTGGCCGCGGATCGAGTCGCCGAAATCGTTGTTGAATTTTTGCGCGATGTCGCGCGACAGCTCAAGATGCTGCTTCTGGTCCTCGCCGACTGGCACATGCGTGGCGCGATAGAGCAGGATATCCGCCGCCATCAGCACCGGATAGTCGTAGAGTCCGACGGACGCGTTCTCGCGGTCCTTGCCGGCCTTCTCCTTGAACTGCGTCATCCGGCTCAGCCAGCCGACGCGCGCGACACAGTTGAAGATCCAGGTCAGCTCGGCGTGTCCGGGGACCTGGCTCTGGTTGAAGACGATGTGCTTCTTCGGATCGATGCCGCTCGCAATGAACGCCGCGGTGACCTCGCGGGTATTGCGCGCAAGCTCTGCCGGGCCGCCCCATACGTCCACGCCTTGCGTGATCGCGTGCAGGTCGACGACGCAATAGAGGCAGCTGTAGTTCTCCTGCAGCTTGACGAAATTGACGATCGCGCCGAGGTAATTGCCGAGATGCAGATTGCCGGTCGGCTGGACGCCCGAAAAAACCCGTTCAACCATCGCCATGGTCAGTGTTCCAGATTTGCTTGCTTGCAGATTTCGCGCCGTCGTTTGCCACGCGCGCCTCACGCGCGCAAGTCGCCCGGCTTGGCCGGCCTGAGGGCGTTAACCGTCTCGCGCCAGCCCGTCACGCCAAACAGGCTCAATAGCAGGCCGTAACAAGCCATGGCGCCCGCGATCAGCAGCGCCAGCACGACGGTCTGCGCGATGCCATGCATCGGTGCCGGAATAAAGTTTACCGCCAGCCACAACAGCGCGCCCATCACCAGCGCCGCCGCGGCGATGCGCGGCAACCGCCGGCGCGCCGCGTCATCGATTGCAAATCCAAAGCTTGCCGCTCCGCGCCGGATCAGGCTCGCCGCGTTGCTCCATGCCCCCGCCGCGATACTGGCGGCAATGCCGGTGGCGCCAAAGAAATGACCGAGCACCACCGCCAGCGCGAGCGCGACAGCAAGACCTGTCAGCATCGCCGCCAGCGGGGCGAGCGTGTCCTCGCGCGCAAAGAAGGCCGGCGACAGCGATTTCACCAGCACATGGGCGGGGAGAGCGAGCGCAAGCCACATCAGCGCCTGCGCGGTGGCCGTGGTGTCCAAAGCAGTGAAGGCGCCGTGTTCGAACAACAGCCGCACGATCGGCGCGCTCAGCACCATCAGTCCCAGCGTCGCCGGCAGCGCCAGGCCCGTGGCCAGTTCAAGCGCCCGTGATTCCGCGTTGGCGACGGCGCGGACATCGCTGCCGCGGAGCGCCCGCGTCATTTCCGGCACGAGGACGGTGCCCATCGCGACACCGACAATGCCGAGCGGCAATTCGACCAGGCGGTTGGCGAAATAAAGCCACGACACTGCCGAAGGCGAGCCCGAGGCGATGATCGCGCCGGCGACGATCAGCAATTGCGGTCCCGCGCTTGCGGCCATGCCGGGGATCGCCTTGGCGATAAAGCCGCGCATGGAGGCATCGAATGCAACGCGCAAAGGGGTCGCAATGCCAGTGCCGTGGCCTATCGCCAGGATCGATAATTGCAACAAGCCGGCAATGCCCACGGTAGAAGCCATCGCAAGCGCCGCCCGACTTGCATCCTGTCGCCAGACGAACAGCGCGGCCATGACCGAAATCAGCGCGACGTTGAACAATAGCGGCGAGAACGCCGTCAGCGCGAAGTGCCCTCGCGCGCTCGATAGCGCCAGCAGCACCGTGGCGGGGCCTGCGAAAGCGAGATAAGGCAGCATCAGTCTGGCATCGTCGACCGCGAGTTGCAGCGTCGTCAGTCCGGCAAATCCCGGCGCGAGCGCGGTCATGACAAGCGGCATCAATACCCCGATCAATGCCGCGACGACGATGAGCGCCGCGCTGAGGGTGCCGAGCACCCGCCCGGCGAGGGCTGCCGCGGCTGCCGCGCCGGCGGTCTCGCGCTCGCGCAGCCAGGCCGGCACCAGCGACGCGTTCAGCGCGCCTTCGCTCAACAACCGTCTAATCACGTTGACGAGCTGGAAGGCGGCCAGAAACGCATCGGCGACGGGCCCGGCGCCAAGCAGCGCAGCGATCATGGCATCGCGCGCAAATCCAAGCAGCCGCGAGGTCAGCGTACCCGTGGATACCGTCAGGAAGGAGCGTATCATCGGGCTTCTATAGCAGCGTTGGCTGTGTTAGGCCGCAGCGTTTCGGAAATCGCCGTAAACGGACCCGACGCAGGATTTTGACGAATGAGCGAGGCAAAATACGACGTTCTGGCGATCGGCAACGCGATTTTCGACGTGCTGGTGCGGACCGACGAGAAGTTTCTCAGCCGCCACGGCATGACCAAGGGGGGCATGGCCTTGATCGACGAGACGCGCGCCGCCTCGATCTACCGCGACATGGGTCCGGCGACCGAGATGTCCGGTGGCTCGGCCGCGAACACCATTGTCGGGATTGCCAATCTTGGCGCCCGCGCGGCCTATGTCGGCAAGGTCAAGGACGATCAGATCGGGCGGCTCTACACCCATGACATCCGCGCCGCCGGGGTCGCGTTCGAAACGAAGGCGGCTTCAGACGGCCCCGCGACCGGCTGCTCCTACATCCTGGTGACGGATGACGGCGAGCGTACCATGAACACCTATCTCGGTGCCGCGCAGCAGCTGATGCCCGATGATATCGATGCGGCGCAGATCGCGGCATCGAAAATCGTCTATCTCGAGGGCTATCTCTGGGACCCGAAGACCGCCAAGGAGGCCTTTGTCAAGGCGGCGACGATTGCGCATGACGCCAGCCGCGAGGTGGCGCTGACGCTGTCGGATTCATTCTGCGTCGATCGCTATCGCGACGAGTTTCTTGAGTTGATGCGCAAAGGCACGGTCGACCTGGTGTTTGCCAATGAAGCGGAACTGCATTCGCTGTACCAGACTGCCGATTTCGACACCGCGCTGAAGCAGTTGCGCCAGGACACCAAGCTCGGCGTCGTCACGCGCAGCGAGAAAGGTTGCGTGGTCGCATCAAAGGACGGCGTTGTTGCGGTGCCGGCGTTTCCAATCGAGAGGATGGTCGATACCACCGGCGCCGGCGATCTCTTTGCCGCCGGGTTCCTGTTCGGCCTGGTGCGCAACGCCGGGTA
>VAZG01000327.1 GCA_005885285.1 Alphaproteobacteria bacterium
CGCCGGTGACGTCGCGCGACGGATCGATCCAGTAATAGGTATTGGCAAGCCCTGCCCAGGCGAGGCTGCCGGGACTGCGGCCCTCCGGCGTTTTCGCGGTGGTGATGAGGAAGGAGAGCCCCCATTTCTTCACCATGTCCGGATAAAGATCGACATCGTTGGTCGCGCTTGGGACCGCGGAAATCATCTTGGTCATGTTGAGCTCGCCG
>VAZG01000194.1 GCA_005885285.1 Alphaproteobacteria bacterium
TGGGAATGCCGGCGCGTTTCGGTTTCTCGCCCTCCGCATAATCCTTCTGTTCGCCGAGCTGGATATAGGGGCCGAACCGTCCGGCCTTCACCGTGACGTCGAGACCGGTCTCGGGGTCCTTGCCCAGGACGCGGTCGGCACTGGCCTCGCCATCGGCGGCCAGCGGACGGGTGTAACGGCACTCCGGATAATTCGAGCAGCCGACGAAAGCGCCGAACTTTCCAGCCTTGAGGTTGAGCTTGCCGGTACCGCAGGTCGGGCACTGCCTGACGTCACCGCCGTCGGTGCGCGGCGGATAAATATGTGGGCCCAACATCTCGTCGAGCACGTCCAGCACCTGGGTGACGCGCAAATCCTTGATGTCGTCGACCGCACCGATGAAATCGCGCCAAAAATCCTTCAGCACCTGCTGCCAGGAGATCTCGTTGTTGGAGATGCGGTCGAGCTGCTCTTCCAGGTCGGCGGTGAAGTCATATTCGACATAGCGTGCGAAGAAGTTCTCGAGGAAGGCGATGACAACGCGGCCCTTGTCCTCGCCGTAGAGGCGCTTCTTCTCGAGCTTGACGTAGCCGCGGTCTTTGAGCACCTGCAGGATCGAGGCGTAGGTCGAGGGACGGCCGATGCCGAGCTCTTCCATGCGCTTGACCAGGGAAGCTTCCGAAAATCGCGGCGGCGGTTCGGTAAAGTGCTGGGCGACCGTAAGATCCTTGCGCTTGAGCGCTTCGCCCTCGCTCATGGCGGGCAGGCGGCGGCTCTCCTCGTCGTCGCCATCATCGTCGCGGCCTTCCTGGTAGAGCGCCAGAAAACCGTCGAACTTGATCACCTGGCCGGTGGCGCGCAGTTCCAGCACGCGGGCGCCGGCCTTGGCCGTGATGTCGACGGTGGTTCGCTCCAGCTCGGCCGATTCCATCTGGCTTGCGATGGTGCGGATCCAGATCAATTCATACAGCCGCGCCTGATCGGTATCGAGCCTTCGGCGCATTTCGGCGGGGCGTCGCGACAGATCGGTCGGACGGATCGCCTCGTGCGCCTCCTGCGCGTTCTTGGCCTTGGCCTGATACTGGCGCGGCGCATCCGGAACATAGGCGTTGCCGTAGTCCTCGCCGATCACCTTGCGGGCCTGCGTGATCGCCGAATTGTCGATCTGCACGCCGTCGGTACGCATATAAGTAATGAGACCGGTGGTTTCGCCGCCGATATCGATGCCCTCGTAAAGCCGCTGCGCGATTCGCATGGTGTGCGCCGGCGCGAAGCCGAGCTTGCGGCTGGCTTCCTGCTGCAGGGTCGAGGTGGTGAAGGGGGCCTGCGGATTGCGGCGCGCCGGTCTTGCTTCGACCGTTGTTACCGTGAAGCTTGCGGCCTCGATCGCTTTCTTGAAATCCTCAGCTTCCGCGCCTGAGCCGATGTCGAGCCGCTGGATCTTCTTGCCATCGGCACCGACCAGGCGCGCCTCGAAGGCTTCGCCACGCGGGGTCGTCAGGGTCGCCACCAGCGACCAGTACTCGCGGGGGACGAACTTCTCGATTTCGAGCTCACGGTCGCAGACCAGCCGCAGCGCCACCGACTGCACGCGTCCTGCCGAGCGCGCGCCCGGCAATTTGCGCCACAACACCGGCGAGAGCGTGAAGCCGACCAGATAATCCAGCGCGCGGCGTGCCATATAAGCGTCGACCAGCGCGCCATCGATCTGGCGCGGATGCTTCATTGCGTCGGTGACCGCCTGCTTGGTGATGGCGTTGAACACCACGCGCTCGATCTTGTGATCCTTCAGCGCGCGCTTTTCTTTCAGCACCTCAAGCACATGCCAGGAGATCGCCTCGCCCTCGCGATCAGGGTCGGTTGCGAGGATCAGCCTAGTGGCGCCTTTCAGGGACTTGGCGATGTCGTTCAGCCGGCTATTGGCCTTGGGATCGACCTCCCAGATCATTTTGAAATTGGAGTCCGGATCGACCGATCCGTTCTTGGCGGGGAGGTCACGGACATGGCCGAATGAGGCCAGAACTTCATAAGACGAGCCTAGATATTTGTTGATCGTCTTGGCTTTCGCCGGAGACTCCACAATGACGATATTCATGTCATTCCAAGGGTTTACGGAAAAAATAAAGGCCGGTTCCGCGAGATTCGCGCCAGCCGTTTCGACCCGAACATGGGTGCGCAGCCCGCCCCTGTCAAATCGACAGATGTTGAAAGGGGGCAAAAGGCAGACGGCTAAGTATCATATAGGTTGTAAAATACATATCGGTAGTTGCATTGCTGAGCGCCCGGCTGCCCTTCAGGCCGAAACGATTCGGCGGCGTTTCGCCGGGCGCGGGCGCGGCTTCAATGTCGTGTTGGCGGGGATGAGTAGCCGTCCCTCCTGCGAATACAGTTCCAGCTTTCGCACCGGCCGGCCGCTGTCACGGTCGACCAAGATGGTCGCGATTTGCTCCGGATGCCGGTCGAACTCCTCGCTCCACTGCCGCAGCGCCACTAGGATCGGGAAGACCCCGCGGCCCTTCGGCGTCGGCACATATTCCTGATAGGCGCTGCCGTCGGACGCCGGCGCTGTCTTCAGGATGCCCTTATCGACCAGTGTGCGCAGTCGCACCGTGAGGATATTTTTGGCGAGCCCCAGACTTTTCTGGAATTCGCCGAAACGGCGCCTGCCCAGCAGGGCGTCGCGGATGATGAGAAGCGACCACCAGTCGCCGATCGCATCCAGCGATCGCGCGATCGGGCATTCGGCGCCTTCAAGGCTCGTCCGTTTCACCATGGCGGTCTCCGGCAGTCAGGTGTTCGCGAATACGATCACGGTGTCGTGTAGTTGCATTATAAAACCAGATGCTTTAGCTAAGCAATGTAGTTTAATAATGCAACCAGATGGAGGCGACCGTGAGGCTTGCGAACAAGGCGGCGTTGATCACCGGGGGCAACAGCGGCATCGGCCTTGCGACCGCGCGGGTGTTCGTTGCCGAGGGCGCGCAGGTTACGATCACCGGGCGCAATCGGGTGACCCTGGAGGCGGCCGCCGAAGAACTCGGCCCGAACGCGCTCTCCGTCGTCGCCGACGCAACCGACATCGCCGCGACGGAAGCCGCGATCAAGCGGGCGGCCGCAAAATTCGGCAAGCTTGATATCTTGTTCGCGAACGCCGGCATCGCAGGCGGCACGCCGCTCGGCAGTGCCACGCTCGAAACATTCGAAAATGTCCTCAGGACCAACATCACGGCCGTCTTTTTCACCGTGCAGGCGGCGGTCCCGTATCTCAATGACGGCGCCTCGATCATCTTGAACGGCTCGGTGATTTCCGTGCTCGGCAATCCCGGTTACGCCGCCTACGCCGCCAGCAAGGCCGGCGTGCGAGCCATGGCGCGGGTAATGGCATCGGAATTGTCGCCGCGCGGCATTCGCGTCAACGTGGTCGCGCCCGGCGCCATCCGCACGCCGATTTGGGGTCCGGCCATCGCCACGCCGGAGGCGGAAAAGGCCTTTGAAGCACGGATCGGACGGACTACGCCGCTCGGACGGATCGGTGAACCCGATCACATCGCAAAGACGGTGCTGTTCCTGGCATCGGATGATTCGGCCCACGTGCAGGGCCAGGAATTGTTCGTCGATGGCGGTGCCACCGCGTCTCCGGCCGGCGCGCCGATTTACCGCGCGTGACTGAACCGCTGTCGTCAAAAAATAGAGTCCACATAGATCATGAATCTGATTCGGCGCGGCCGCCGAAGGTGAGCCGCGTCACAGTTGTGCTGTTCGGTTCCCTCACTCGCCGGACGTATTTTTTAGTTCGGTGCATCCACGTTGAACCTTGATGGCGGCAAGTTCGACACCCCATGGGCAGGGCTTTTGACGAAAAATGATTGGAGAATTTGAAGTATGCCCAGAGCTGCGCACATTTTCACGCCGATATCGGGATTTACATCTTCATCGGAGAAATCCGGTAGC
Organism: Alphaproteobacteria bacterium; assembly: GCA_005885285.1. GTDB lineage: Bacteria > Pseudomonadota > Alphaproteobacteria > Rhizobiales > Xanthobacteraceae > Bradyrhizobium. Next base: position 3,931 of record VAZG01000194.1, read on the forward strand.
ACGCTTGATCCGATCGTATTGTTTTGTGGAATTTGTCTGTTGGCGTTCCTGATTGCGATCCTCACGGGCGAGCAAGGCGTTTGGCTCTAGCCTCTATCGAGTCCGGTCAGCGCGTTCAGACGAGATTTCGTTGATCAGTTGCGCTGACCGGTTCCCCGTCTCCCCCGGACGTATTTTGTGCTGAAATTGAACCTTCACTGCGGTTGCGAAGACTCTTTTTCGTGGCAGGGGTTTTTGAACTTCTATTTATTGGAGCGTGATATGCCGAAAGGTGTTCGCATTGTTGCTTCGCTTCCCGCGTCGAAAATTTCGTCGCGAAAGTCCGACGGTCACCCGCTCGTTACAATTGCGTTGTTTTCCGGATTAGGCCTTCTGGTAACTTTCATTGCGATCTTGTGTGGCGTGCAGGGCGCCTGGTTTTAGTTTTCGTCGACCAAACTTCCAATCGACCAGTCTGCCACCGCTTACGACGGCGGCAGACGGTGCCACTCCTTCTCATGCGGCGCGGAGACTGGTCGCGGCCAGCAAGGCGCTCGCCAGGGCCTTCTCGCGGTGCTCGGGTCCGACTTGGATTCCATCCGCGAAGATGAACTCGGGATCGGTGATGCCGATAAAACCGAATATCCCGCGCAAATAGCTCTCGAGATGCTCGAGTGTCGCTGTTGGCGTGCCGGCGCCATAAAATCCGCCGCGCGAGATCGCCAATATCACCCGCTTGTTTCCGGCGAGGCCCTCGGGGCCCTGCGCGCCATATCTAAATGTCTTGCCCCTCACGACGATGCGGTCGATCCAGGCCTTGAGCTGGCTTGGGATCGTGAAATTATACATGGGCGCGCCAAGTACGACGATGTCGGCGGCCAAAAACTCGTCCAGCATCGCCTGACCGGCGGCGAGGTCCTCGCGTAGCGCGGCGTCAGGCTCACCCCCTTGGGCTGCGGCAAGATGCAAACCCGACAGATGCGCCAGTGGCGTGGAAGTGAGATCACGATAGACGATGTCGAGATTTGACATCGCCCGGCGCAGGCGATCCACGATCGCGACGGAAACCTGGCGGCTGACGGAGTGGGGGCCAAGCACGCTGGAGTCGATATGAAGGAGTTTCATGGCAGTCATCCTTGCTGTAGGTTTGGTATAAGTTTGTAACTGGGGCTATATGAGTGACTGCCCGCAAACCGCGCAAGAACGCACATTTTTGAAACCCGAGCACATCCTTGAAACCCGAGCACACCAGAGTGACTGTCCTGCCGCCCAATGCTCATCTCGACAGCGACTGCCGCGGGGCTGCATCGGTGCTGGCGCGCGTCGGCGATAAATGGAGCGTGTTCGTCATCATGCTGCTTGGCGGCGGACCGCGGCGCTTCAACGAAATTAAGCGCATGATCGGCGGTATTTCGCAGCGAATGCTGACGTTGACGTTGCGCGGGCTCGAGCGCGACGGCCTGGTCACGCGGACGGTATTCCCGACCATTCCGCCGCGGGTCGACTACGAACTGACCGATCTGGGGCGTGGCCTGTCGAAGCCGGTGGAAGCGCTCGGTCGATGGGCGATCGCGCACCAGGCCGAGATCGAGAAGGCGCGCACGCGCTTCGATGCTCGTAACGAAGAACGCTAAACCAGCGACACCAGCCCGCCGCCATGGCGCTCGAGCCGTCCGGCGAGTTCAAGCTCGAGCAGCACGGTGCGCACCACCGCCGGTGACGCCGCCGCCATCCGGATCAGGTCGTCGATCGAAACCGGGCTTGGCCCGAGCAGGTCCGTGATGCGCGCGCGATCGTTCGCGTCGGGATCGGGCGCAAGCGCTTCGCCATCGCCCTCACGCAAAGGAAATGCGGCCGGACGCTCCATGATCGGCTCGACCGCCTGGATGACGTCGGCGGCCTCGGTGACCAGCGTCGCGCCCTGCTTGATCAGATCGTTGGCGCCAGCCGCCCGCGGATCGAGCGGCGAACCCGGCACGGCAAACACTTCGCGGCCCTGTTCGGCCGCCATCCGTGCGGTGATCAGTGAGCCCGAGCGATGCGCGGCCTCCACCACGACGACGCCGAGAGCGCAGCCCGAGATCAGGCGATTGCGCCGCGGAAAATCCCGCGCGCGGGGCACGTGGCCGAGCGGCATCTCCGAAATCGCAGCACCGCCGGCCTCCATGATGGCGGCCAACAGGTCTTCGTGCTCGGGCGGATAGATCTTGTCGTGGCCGCCGGCGAGCACGGCGATGGTGCCGCTTTGGATCGTGGCGCGATGCGCCGATTGATCGATGCCACGCGCGAGCCCGGACACGATCACAAAACCGGCCGCGCCGAGATCGCGCGCCAGTTGACCCGCGAATTTCAATCCAGCGCCGGAGGCATTGCGCGAGCCGACGATCGCGATCATCGGCCGCATCGATGTGGCGGCTGCGCCGCGCACGCCGAGCAAAGGCGGCGCGTCGTCAAGCGTTGCGAGCCGCGGCGGATAGCCGGCCTCGCCTGGCGCGAGCAGGCCGACGCCGAGCCGCATGCTTGCGGCAAGCTCGGTACGCGCATCCTCCTCGCTGCAAATCCGTCCCGAGCGCTCTGCGCCGCCGCGCCGCGCCAGACCAGGCAGCCGCTCCAGTGCCGCGCGCGCGTTGCCGAAATGATGCAGCAGGGAATTGAACGTCCGCGGCCCGACATTGTCGGAGCGGATCAGCCGCAACCGATTGAGGCGCTCGGCGTCGGTGAGATGGGCTGGTCGGTTGATGGCGTCCACGCGATCTCCTTAATCCGCCAGCATGGCGCAACCTGAGGGCGTGGGCAACACTGGTCAGTCCCGACGCGCAGTTGTACATCGGGGTTGCGCGCTCTTGCAGCGCAGGCCCGGAATCCATTACCCAGTCATTCCGGGGCACGCGAAGCGTGAACTATGATGTGCAATTTGCACATCTGAGAATCTCGAGATTCCGGGTTCGATGCTGCGCATCGCCCCGGAATGACAGTCGGGGGGAGCCCATGATTTCGCTCGTCGAACTCCAGCGCCGTATTGAGCAAGGCGATTGCTCTCCGGATGCGGCGCTCGCGCAGTCGCTGGACGCGATCGACGCGCATGAAAGCGCCATCGGCGCGTTTGTCTGTCGCAGCGAAAATCCACGCGCCGCGAGCAAAGGTCCGTTGCGCGGCATCGCCGTCGGCATCAAGGACATCATCGACACGGCGGACCTTCCAACCGAGATGGGTTCGCCGATCTACAAGAATTTTCGGCCCCGCGCGGACGCCGCCGTGGTGATGATGCTGAAGCAGACGGGTGCAACCATCGTCGGCAAGACCACAACGACGCCATTCGCGGCCAACGATCCGACCACGACGCTCAATCCGCGCAATCATGCTCACACGCCCGGCGGCTCGTCATCGGGCTCGGCGGCAGCGGTTGCCGCCGGCATGATTCCGCTGGCATTGGGAACCCAGACCGGCGGCTCGGTGATCCGGCCGGCCTCGTTCTGCGGCGTCGCGGCGATCAAGCCGTCCTACCGGCTGTTGCCGACGGTCGGCGTGAAATGCTTTTCGTGGACGCTCGATACCGTCGGCCTGTTCGCGGCCGGCGTGAAGGATCTCGCGTACGGCCTTTCGGCCATGACCAACCGGCCCGAATTGTTGCCGTCTGCGAGGCTCGCCGTGCCGCGGATCGGCCTCGTCGCGCAGGAATTCGCCGGCGCTCCGGAAGCGGCAGGCGCGGAGGCGCTGCGGATCGCGGCCGCAGCGGCAGAGCGGGCAGGGGCTTCGGTTCGTCCGCTCAAGCTGCCTGACGTCGTCGCGGAGGCCTGGCGCATCCAACCGGTGATTCAGGAATTCGAAGCGCATCAGGCGTTGGCCTGGGAATTTCGCGAAAACTACGACGCTATGCCGCCGCTGTTGCGTGGCAGGCTCGATGAAAGCGTCGGCCTGACGCCAACCGAGTACGACCGGGCGCGGGCGGTGGCGATGTTGGCTCGCGCCGCATTGGCCGAGACGTTCGAGGAAGTCGACGTAGTGCTCACGCTCTCGGCGCCCGGCGCAGCCCCAAAGGGACTGGCCTCGACCGGCGATCCCCGCTTCAACCGGCTGTGGACGCTGATGGGCACGCCTTGCGTCAACGTTCCCGCTTATGTTGCGGAGGGCGGGTTACCCGTCGGCGTGCAGGTGATCGCGGGATATGGCGACGATGCCAAGGCGCTGGCGGCGGCGCTGTTGGTGGAGGAGGCGCTGAAGCGGGCGTGAGCGAAAGCGGTCATTCCAGGATCGTCCGTAGGACCAGACCCGGAATCTCGAGATTCTCAGATGTGCAATTGCACATCATAGTTCGATGCTTCGCATCGCCCCGGAATGACTGCGTCACTTCGCCCCGATCTTTCCTTCGGTGCCCGCCTGCAACCGCTTGATGTTCTCGCGATGCATGTAGAACAGCAGCATGGTCAGCACCGCGAAGAGCGAGGCAAGCGCGGGGTGGCCGAACCACCACAAAAAGAGCGGCGTGACGAACGCTGCGACCAGCGCCGACAGCGACGAATAGCGCGAGGTGAAGGCGGTGGCGAGCCAGATCACGCAAAACACCAGCGCGGCCGGCCAGAACAGCCCGAGCAGCACGCCGATATAGACGGCGACGCCTTTGCCGCCCCGAAATTTCAGCCAGACCGGAAAGAGGTGTCCGAGGAAGGCGCCGAGCGCCGCCAGCATCGCGGCGTTCGGTCCGCCAACAGAGCCGGCGATGACAACGGCCAGCGTGCCCTTGAGGGCGTCGCAGACCAGCGTTGCCGCGGCCAATCCCTTGCGCCCGGTACGCAGCACGTTTGTGGCGCCAATATTGCCGGAGCCGATCGAGCGCAGATCCTGTGTGCCGGCAATCCGGGTGAGGATCAGCCCGAACGGAACCGAGCCCAGGAGATAGCCGAGCAGGAACGCTATGACCAGGAAACCGTCAGTGGACACGGCAGTGGCTCCGGTCGCTGCGGTCTCCATGAATTTGCCGCGCATGTTCGCTCGAAAACGCTCTAGACATGTTCGTAAACCGTCCGCCCGCTGACAATAGTACGGACGACGCGGCCGGAGAAGCGGGCCTCGTCGAACGGCGTGTTCTTGCATTGCGATTTGAGGTCGGCGGGATCGAGCACCCAGGGCGTATCGGGGTCGATCACGATTACGTCAGCAGGCGAGCCCGCGCGTAGCGAGCCGCCCGGCAGCCCCAGCAATTCCGCCGGGCGCGTCGACATCGCCCGGATCAGTGTCTTGAAATCCAACTCGCCATTGTGGACCAGCCGCAAGGCCGCCGGCAGCATGGTCTGCAGGCCGACCGCGCCGGAGGCTGCCTCCGCGAACGGCAGCCGCTTGACCTCGACGTCCTGCGGATTGTGATCGGACATGATCACGTCGAGCAGCCCGGAGGCGAGGGCCGCCACCAGCGCCTTTCGGTCGTCCTCGGTGCGCAGCGGCGGCGACAATTTGAGGAAGGTGCGATAGGGGCCGATGTCGTTCTCGTTCAGCGTGACGTGATTGATCGAGACCGAAGCCGAGACCTGCAGCCCGGCGCTGCGGGCACGCTTCAAGATTTCCAGCGACTCGATGCAACTCAGTGAGGCCGCATGATAGCGGCCGCCGGAGAGCGCCACCAGGCGCATGTCGCGCTCCAGCATCACGGCCTCGGCGGCATCGGGGATGCCGGCAAGCCCAAGGCGGGCGGCGAACTCGCCTTCGTTCATCACGCCTTCGCCGACCAGATTGGGGTCCTCGGTGTGGTGTACGATCAGCGCGTCGAAGTCGCGGGCGTAGGTCAGCGCGCGGCGCATCACCTGCGCGTTGGTGACGCTCTTGTCGCCGTCGGAGAACGCCACCGCGCCGGCCGCCTTCAACAGCCCGATCTCGGTCATCTCCTGGCCGAGCAGGCCCTTGGTGAGCGCCGCCATCGGATGGATATTGACGATCGCGGTGTCGCGCGCGCGGCGCAGCACGAAATCCACGGTCGCCGAGTTGTCGATCACGGGCGAAGTGTCCGGCTGGCAGACGATGGTGGTGATACCGCCGGCCGCTGCGGCCTGGCTGGCGGATGCAAAGGTCTCACGGTGGCTGGCGCCGGGCTCGCCGACAAAGGCGCGCATGTCGACCAGCCCGGGGGCTATGACCATGCCGGCGCAATTGACGATGTCGGTGCCCTCAGGCACGCCGGCCGCACCGATGCCGCGTCGCGCGTCGCGGATGACGCCGTCCGCTATCAGGACATCGCCAAGCCCGTCGAAATCCCGCGACGGATCGACCACGCGAGCGTTGGCAAGCAGGATCGGGCGGCGGTCGGTAAGCATTCTGTTACGCATTTGGCAGGTTGCGGGCGAGCGCTTCCAGCACCGCCATCCGCACCGCCACTCCCATTTCCACCTGTTCGCGGATCACTGATTGTGCGCCGTCGGCGACGATCGAGTCGATCTCGACGCCTCTGTTCATCGGCCCCGGATGCATTACGAGCGCATCGGGCTTGGCGTAAGCGAGCTTCTTCTGGTCGAGGCCGAAGTAGTGAAAATATTCGCCCGATGACGGCACGAACGAGCCGTTCATGCGCTCGCGCTGCAGCCGCAGCATCATCACGATGTCGGCGCCGTTCAGCCCCTCGCGCATGTCGCGCTCGACCTCGACGCCCATCCGCTCGATGCCCGGCGGCAACAGCGTCGAGGGCGCAACCACGCGCACCCGGGCGCCCATCAGGTTCAGCAGCAGGATATTGGAACGCGCCACCCGCGAATGCAGGACATCGCCGCAGATTGCGATCACCAGCCCCTCGAGCCGCCCCTTGTTGCGGCGGATGGTCAGCGCATCCAAGAGCGCCTGGGTCGGATGCTCGTGGGCGCCGTCGCCGGCATTGATCACGGAACCGTCGACCTTGCGCGCCAAAAGTTCCACCGCGCCTGAGGCATGATGGCGCACCACGAGGATGTCCGGGTGCATGGCATTGAGCGTCACCGCGGTGTCGATCAGCGTCTCGCCTTTGCGCATGGAAGAGGAGGACACCGACATGTTCATGACGTCGGCGCCGAGCCGCTTGCCGGCAATCTCGAAGGAGGACTGGGTGCGGGTCGAGGCCTCGAAGAACAGGTTGACCTGGGTGCGGCCGCGCAACGAGGCTCGCTTTTTGTCGATCTGCCGGTTGAGCTCGACATATTCTTCGGAGAGGTCGAGCAGGCCGGTAATGTCGGCAGCGGAAAGCCCCTCTATGCCCAGCAGGTGCCGGTGACCGAGGACAAAGGTCGATTTCAATGCAGGGGTCATTAAAGCGAGAGCTATAGGCGTGGATGGATGGCGGGGCAAGGGCCAACCGAGGGGTAAAAAGTTATCCCCCGGTAGTCGCCGTTCAGGGTAAATGCCAGATCGCAAAGCCGTCCCCGATTGGACCATCAACCATGCGCGATTTGAACCGGTTTGCTCCGATACTGTTAACTGCGCTGGCGGGGCCCGTGTGTGCGCAGACCTTGCCCGGTAGTTTTGCGTATCTGCGCGATATCGACCCGACGATCATCCAGGACATCCGCTATGCCGGCTCGAACAATTTCGTCGGCCGGCCGCTTAAAGGCTATGCTGCTGCCGAATGCGTGGTGAAGCGCGAGGTGGGATCGAAGCTGAAAGCGATCCAGCAGGAACTTTCGCGGCAAAACCTGTCGCTGAAAATGCTGGATTGCTACCGGCCCGCGCGCGCGGTCGCGGACATGTGGGCCTGGGCGCAAAACAGCAAGGAGACGCCGGCCGAGCGGCGCTTCAATCCGGCGTTCGCGAAGGCCGATCTGTTCCGGCTCGGCTATATCGCCACTCATTCCGGCCATTCGACCGGCGCCGCCCTCGATCTGACCCTGGTCGATCTGAAGGCCGACAATTCGGCCGTCTTTGATCCCAACAAAGTGTATTCCGACTGCACCGCGCCCGCCGAGGCGCGGGCGCCTGAGGCGAGCATCGATATGGGCACCGGTTACGATTGTTCCGATCGGAAGTCGCATACGGCAGCTCGCTCGATCACCCCGGGGCAGAGCCGCTGGCGCAACCTGCTTGTCGCCGCAATGGCACGGCAAGGTTTTGTGAACTATTCGAAGGAGTGGTGGCACTTTTCGCTGCCGGGCATAGGCGGGGCAGCCTATGATTTCCCGATAACGCCGCGCCGCCAGTGACTCCCCAACAGGACCGGCCCATGACCCATCCCGCCTTCGCAACCCACGAAGTCTTCAACCAGTCGCCGCCGTTCGAGGATGTCGATCTGTTCACGCTCGACACGCCGCTTTCGGAATCGATTGCCGCCAACGGCGCAGCCGCCGCGGCGCCGGAACTCTCGGAATTCGGCAAGCACTGGGGATCGGCTGCGATGGCCGCGCGCGGCCGCGCTGCGAATGAGAACACGCCAAAGCTGCGGAGCTTCGATTCCAGGGGCAACCGCCGCGACGAGGTCGAGTTTCATCCTGCCTATCACGAATTGATGGCGCGGAGCGCTCATGCCGGCGTGCACAATTCGACCTGGACCGCGCAGGGCAAGCCGGCTGGTGCTGCGGCCGAAGTGGTGCGCGCGGCGAAGTTCTATATCGCCTCACAGGTCGAGACCGGTCATCTCTGCCCGATCACCATGACGCGCGCTTCGGTTGCCGCACTTGCGGCGCAGCCGGATCTGCTCGCGAAGACGATGCCCGTGATCGCGACCCGCGCCTATGATCCAGGTTTTGCGCCGTGGTGGACCAAGCGCGGCATGACGCTCGGCATGGGCATGACCGAGAAACAGGGCGGCACCGACGTGCGCTCCAACATGACACACGCGGAACGCGACGGCAGCGCCTATCGTATCACCGGGCATAAATGGTTCATGTCGGCGCCGATGTGCGATGCGTTCCTGGTGCTGGCGCAGGCCGACGAAGGCCTGACCTGTTTCTTCATGCCGCGCTTTGCGCCGGATGGATCGGTCAATGCGATCCAGTTCCAGCGGCTCAAGGACAAGCTCGGCAACCGCTCGAATGCTTCTTCCGAAGTGGAGTTCGTGGGCGCCTATGCGGAGCGCGTCGGCGAGGCGGGCAAGGGCATCCGCACCATCATCCAGATGGTGCAGTTAACGCGGCAGGATTGCGCGATCGCCTCCGTCGGCCTGATGCGATCGGGACTTTCGCATGCGCTCCATCACGCAAGACATCGCAGCGTATTCCAGAAGCACCTCGCCGATCAGCCGCTGATGCAGACGGTGCTTGCGGACATGGCGCTTCACGTCGAGGCCTCGGTCGCGCTGGTGATGCGGCTCTGCCGCGCATTCGACCAGGCCCCAGATGATCCCGGCGAGGCCGCCTACATGCGGCTTCTGACACCGGCAATCAAATATTGGGTCTGCAAGAGCGCGCCCGGATTTCTCTACGAGGCGATGGAGTGCCTCGGCGGCAATGGCTACGTGGAGGAGGGGATTTTGGCGCGGCATTATCGCGAGTCGCCCGTCAACGCGATTTGGGAGGGCTCGGGCAATGTGATGTGCCTTGACGTGCTCCGGGCGTTGTCGCGTGAGCCGGATGCGGCCACCGCGGTGTTGCAGGATATTGCCGAGCAAGCCAAGGGTTTGCCGGGTGGCGCGGAGGCCGTCGGATCGATCGCAAAGTCGTTCCGCCGGCCGGACGGCGAGCGGGTGGCGCGGCTGGCGGTCGAAAAGCTGGCGTTGCTTGCGGCCGCCGCGGCACTCAACAAGATCGCGCCGCATCATGCCGAGTTGTTCGCCGCCACGCGACTTGCCACGCCTCATGCCAGCATGTACGGCGCGGTCGATCTCGCCAATGACGATATCCGTGCATTGCTGCAGCGCGCGCTGCCGTGACCCACAAACTCGTCATGCCCGGACTTGATCCGGGCATCCATCAATCTTCAGAAGAGGATGGATTGCCGGGTCAAGCCCGGCAACGACGAAAAGAAACAACACTGCGAAAGTTGAAGTAAATTGATGGATTCCCTCAATCCGGAGCATCCGCCGGTCGTAGTAGCGCGGGTCGGACGCCGCCCCCTGGTCTGGAAGTTCTGGGGCACGGTGCTGTGGGGCCTTTTCATTTTTGCCGCGATGTTCATCGGACAAATCGCTGTGGTCGCCTGGTTCGTGCTGCGGCAAGGAGGGCCGATCGATGTTGCCACCGCGGTGCATGTCGTCGGCGGTGGAATCACCATTTCACTGTCGGTGATTTGCGGCCTGCCGGCTGTGCTCGCCGCGCTGTGGCTTGCGATCCACCTCTCGCGCACCCCGTTTGCCGACTATCTCGCGTTGCGCGGGACGTCGTGGAAGAACCTTCTGATCGGCATCGCCGGCCTGTTCGTCGTGGTGATGGGCTGGGACCTGTTGTCGCGCGCCACCGGGCGCGACGTCACTCCCGGATTCATGCTCGACGTCTTGAAATCGGCGCGCGCCGACGGCGCGCTGTGGCTTCTGGTATTCGCCTTCTGCGTCGCCGCGCCAATTTCGGAAGAGCTGTTCGCGCGCGGTTTCCTCTACCGCGGCTGGTCGGAAACCTTCTTGGGACCCGCCGGCGCCGTCATCCTGTCGTCCATTGTGTGGACCGGGCTGCACCTGCAATATGATTGGTACTTTTTCGGCGAAGTCTTCTCGATCGGTCTTTTGCTCGGATACCTGCGCTACCGCTCTGGCTCGATCTGGCTGACGATCGTTTTGCACGGCCTTAACAATCTCGGCGCCGTGGTACAGACGATTTGGCTGGCGGGTTGACGTCAGGCCACCAGGGCGATCGCGATCGGCATCGTGATCGCCGCGAGGATGGTTTGCAGCGTGATGATTTGCGCAAGCAGCGGCGCGTCGCCGCCCATCTGCCGGGCCAAAACGTAAGCGCTTGACGACGCCGGCACCGCCGAGCAGGCGGTCACGATCACAAGATTTTGACCCGACAGGCCGAACCACAGCGCCAGCGCGACCGCCAGCACCGGCATCAGGATCAGCTTGAGGAAAACGCCAAGGCCGGCCGCAGTGCTCGGACGAAACAGGCCATCGAGATGCAGGCCGGCGCCGGTGACGAGCAAGCCGATCGCGAGCGAGCAGCGGCCCAGCGCATCAGCCACCTCATGCCAGATCCTTGGCAGCGGAACGTGCAGTACGTTGAGCGCCAACCCGATCGCGCAGGCCCAGATCAGGGGGTTGCGGACCACGGTCATGACGATCGAGCGGACCGACTGTTTCTCAGTTGCGGCGTAGTGCGCCAGCACGGCGACGCTGAAGACGTTGACCAGCGGAATGATCGCGACCATCGCGACCGACGCCAGCGCGAGGCCAGCGTCGCCAAATAGATTTCCTGAGACCGCGAGCGCCACAAAGGTCTGCCAACGCGTCGCGCCCTGGAAGATTGAGGTGAAGGCCGGGCCGTCAATGTCCATTTTGGCGAGCAGGGGCCTTAAGCCGAGGCACAACAGCGACATCGCCAGCGCCGAGAGCACCAGCGCGCCGCCGACGCCGGCGATCGGCACCCTGGTTAGGTCGGCCTTCACCAGGGTCTGGATCAAGAGCGCGGGAAACAGCACGTAATAGGTCAGCCGTTCCAGCCCGTGCCATTGCGTCTCCAGCCGCATCAGGCTGCGCTTGAGCGCAAAGCCGAACACGATGAGCAGGAATACCGGCAGCAGCGCCGCAATCACCACCGCCATCGCTAGCGATCCGCGCGCAGCCTGGCGAGCCGGTCGAGCGCGCCCTGCAGGATGAAGATCGCGGCATGCTCGTCGATCACCTCAGCGCGCTTGGCTCTGCTCATGTCCATGCCGATCAGTTCACGCTCGACGGCCGCGGTCGAAAGCCGCTCGTCCCACAACGCAATGGCGAGGTCGGTGAGGCCAGAGAAATTGCGCGCGAAGGCGCGGGTGGACTGCGCGCGTGGGCCCTCGCTGCCGTCCATGTTGATGGGGAGCCCCAACACGAAGCCGACGGCGCTGCGTTCGGCTGCTATCGTGAGCAGCCGCGCCGCGTCTGACTTGAAGGCCTTGCGGTGCAAGGTCTCAACGCCAGTCGCAAGCCGGCGGTCAGGATCGGAGACGGCGACACCAATGGTCTTGGTGCCCAAATCGAGGCCGACCAGCGCGCCACGATCGGGCCAGTGCGCGGCAGCTTCGGTCAGCGGCAGGATGAGGGCAGGCATGGGACCGCATAACACGCCGTCTGCGATCCCTGCAAAGCGGGAAGCACGGTCACGCGACGGCCTGACTGATGCGATCTGGCCTGTCCGCCGTCAGGCACGAAACAAACCCGCTCAACGCGCTGTATTGATGCGCGCTGCGGCGCGTGACGAAAAGCGTATCGACCCGCGACCCGGATGCATCGAGCGCGTGCAGACGGATGCTCTCGCGCAGATCGCTGCGTTCGACCACGGCACGCGGCAGCAATGTGACGCCCATATCCGCGGCAACGCAGCCGATCATGCCATCGAGCGTGCCCAATTCGAACCGCGCGGCCGAAGGCCAGCCAAATTCCGAAAACACCTGTTCGAGCCGCTGCCGGTAGGTGCAGCCGGTGCGGAACACCAGCGCGGTCGGACCGGACTCGGCCGTACCGGCGCGCAAGCTTGCAAGGCTCGTCCACCGGTGCGCGGTGACCAGCACCAGCTCTTCGCGGAATGCCGCAATCGCGCTGAGTTCGGCGTGCTCGATCGGCCCGGCGACAAAGGCGCCGTCGAGCGTCCCGTCAAGCACCGCGGCGACCAGATCGGCGGTCGGTGCGGTCCGCAATGTCAATCGCACCGCTGGAAAACGCCGATGAAATTCGGCGAGCAGCGATGGCAGCCGCACCGCGGCCGTGGTCTCCATCGAGCCGATCGCGAGCGGTCCTTTCGGTTCGCCATCGTCGCGCGCGGCCAGCACCGCTTCGCGCGCAAGCGCGGCCATGCGCTGGGCGTAAGGGAGCAGGCGGCGCCCAGCGCCGGTCAAGGTCATGCCGCGGCTGTGCCGTTCGAACAGGGCGGTGCCGATCTCGGCCTCGAGCGCCTTTATTCGCTGCGTGACGTTGGACTGCACTGTGTTGAGTTCATCGGCGGCGCGGGTAATCCCACCTGACCGCGCGACGGCCGAGAAGGTGACGAGATCGGTAAGCTCCATCGTCTCCACCGTTTGTTTTTGGAGATGGCTGCGTTCTCAAGTATTCATTTTTCGAGAATGGTAGTTGAGCCTAATCTCGCTGTCCAGCTTGGAGGAGCGACATGTCGATCAGCACACCGTTATCAGCGCTTTTGGGCATCAAACACCCGATCCTCTCTGCCCCAATGGATGTGATTGCCGGCGCACGTCTCACGAGTGCGGTCGGCGGCGCGGGCGGTTTTGGAATTCTCGGCGGCGGCTATGGCGAAAGGACCTGGCTGGAGCAAGAGACCGCCAAGCTCAAGCGATGCGCAGTGCCGTTCGGCATCGGGTTCATCACCTGGAGTCTGGCAAAGCAGCCCGAGCTTCTTGATATCGCGCTGAACGCGCGCCCTCGCGCGATCATGCTTTCGTTCGGCGATCCCCAGCCGTTTGCGCCTCGCGTCGAGGCTGCGGGCGCGCTCCTGATCTGCCAGGTCCAAAACGAAGACATGGCGCGGCAGGCGCTGGACGCGGGCGCTGATGTTCTAGTCGCACAGGGTAGCGAGGCCGGCGGTCACGGCGCTTCGCGCACTACGATCGACATTGTGCCGGCGATCGTCGATCTCGCGGCCGGCCGGGTGCCGGTGGTGGCGGCCGGCGGCATCGCCGACGGGCGCGGATTGGCGGCGATGATGATGCTTGGCGCGGCCGGCGTGCTGCTCGGCACCCGCTTTTATGCCAGCGTCGAAGCCGACGGCGCAGAAGAGGCGAAGCAGCGAATCTGCACTGCGGCGAGCGGGAACACGGTTCGGGGCATGATCTTCGATCTCTCGCGCAACAATGTCTGGCCGGCGCCGTTTACCGGACGCTGCCTGATCAACGACCATGCCCGTCGCTGGATGGGACGCGAAGTCGAACTGCTGCAGAATGTGCGGGCCGTCGCGGCCGAATACGCGGCCGCCAAGGCCGCTGGCAATTTCGATGTCGCCGCTGTCATCGCGGGCGAAGCGGTCGGCTTGATTCATGACGTTCCCACGGCGGCCGAGATCGTCGGACGGATCGTCACGGAAGCAGAGCAGATACTTCTCGGGCGGCGCAATTCCGCCACGGCTTCGCGGGCTGCTTCCGCGCTAACGTGACCATCCAACCGAACGAGCAAACCATGTGGCCGGATCGCCGAATTATCGAGCTCTTCAAGACCGAATTTCCGATCGTGCTCGCACCGATGGCGGGCGTGATGGACGCCGAACTCGTGATCGCGGCAGCGCAGGGCGGCGCACTGGGATCGCTGCCTTGCGCGATGCTGTCGGCCGAGAAGGCGCGCGAGCAGGTCAACATCATCCGCCAACGCGCATCGGCTCCGGTCAACATGAACTTCTTCTGCCACAAGGCTGAAGATGCCGACCCCAAGCGCGAAGCAGGCTGGCGGCAACGGTTGGCACCCTATTACAGGGAACTCGGGCTCGACCCGGCGGCGCCAGTCAACGCCGCCAATCGCGCGCCGTTCGATGCCGCATTTTGTGAGGTCGTCGAAGAGCTGAAGCCCGAGATCGTCAGCTTCCATTTCGGCTTGCCGGACCAGGCGTTGCTCAAGCGCGTCAAGGCGGCCGGCTGCATCGTGATGTCGTCGGCAACCATCGTGAAGGAAGCGATCTGGCTCGAGGAGAACGGCGCCGACGTCATCATCGCGCAAGGCGCGGAAGCCGGCGGCCATCGCGGCATGTTCCTGACCGACAATATTGCCGAGCAGCCCGGCACGTTCGCGCTGGTGCCGCAGGTGGTCGATGCCGTGAAGGTGCCGGTGATTGCCTGCGGAGGGATCGCCGATGGCCGCGGGATCGCGGCAGCATTCGCGCTGGGTGCGGCCGGCGTCCAGATCGGCAGCGCCTATCTGCGCTGCCCTGAATCCACGGTGAGTGCGCCGGCGCGGATCGCACTCGCCCAAGCGCGGGACGATTCCACTGTCATCACCAACGTCATGACCGGGCGCCCGGCGCGCGGGCTCGCCAACCGCGTGATGCGCGAGGTCGGTCCGATTTCAAAGGATGCCCCGGCCTTTCCCCATGCGGCCACTTCGCTTGCGCCGCTAAAAGCGGCTGCGGAAAAGCATGGCAAAGTCGATTTCACCAACCTTTGGGCGGGGCAGGCCGTGCGGATGGGGCGCGAAATGCCGGCCGCCGAGCTGACCCGGGCCTTGGCCGGCGCCGCACTGGCCCGGCTGAGCCAGATGGCCGGCTGAGCCAGGTCCGGGCGGTTGCGGCGCAAAAGCGGCGTCTGCTATACGGCAGGCTGATTTTTTCGGCCCAAGGCCCTATATAAGGTCACAATGTCCGTTGACGCCGCCACCGTCCGCCGTATCGCCCATCTTGCGCGCATAGCGGTCGCTGATGCCGAAGTTTCGCACTTGCAAAGCGAGCTGAACGCGATGCTGGCGTTTGTCGAGCAGTTGTCGGAGGTCAACGTCGAGGGGGTTGAGCCGATGACGTCGGTCATGCCGATGGAGATGAAAAAGCGCGCCGACGTGGTCAATGACGGCGAGATCGCCGACGATATCGTCAAGAACGCGCCTGCCACCGACAACCATTTCTTTCTGGTGCCGAAGGTCGTCGAATAGCATAGCGTTTTCGAGCGAAGTGGGTACCGGTTCGCATCGCAATCAAGTTTACGCAGATTGCGTGGACTTATCTGCGATAGAAAACGCGTCAAACAAAAGAGCCTCTGCGAGAAAGTCCGATGTGTCTGCTCTGCGACGATGAAAAGGCCTACCAGGCCTATATGAACTATCTCGACGCGGCGGAGCGGCAGGGCAAGGCCGCCGATCCCAACACGATCCTGGGTGCCGTGCTCGATCAGCTCGAGGCCGCCGACAAGGCGCGTGCCCGGCAAGATGACCCGGCCAACGACAAGACATTGTCTCCGTTCTTCTGTAGCCCGATCAATAAATGACCGATTTGACATCGCTGACGCTCGCCGAGGCTCGCACCGGCCTCGCGAACAAGACGTTCACGTCGCTCGAACTGACCGACGCCCACCTCAAGGCGATCGCGGCTGCGCGCGCGCTCAATGCGTTTGTGCTGGAAACGCCCGACCAAGCCCGCACCATGGCGCGCGATGCCGATGCGAAAATCGTGAAGGGGCAGGGCGGGCCGCTCGCCGGCATTCCGCTGGGGATCAAGGATCTGTTCGCCACCAAAGGTGTGCGTACCACCGCGTGCTCAAAGATCCTGGATAATTTTGTACCGACCTACGAATCCACCGTCACCTCGCAGATCTGGCGCGACGGCGCGGTCATGCTCGGCAAGCTCAACAATGACGAGTTTGCCATGGGCTCGTCGAACGAGACCTCCTGCTTCGGCCCCGTCGCCAATCCGTGGCGGCGCGAGGGCTCCAATACCACGCTAGTGCCGGGCGGCTCCTCCGGCGGCTCGGCGTCCGCCGTGGCGGCGTTGCTGTGCATGGGCGCGACCGCGACCGATACCGGCGGTTCGATCCGCCAGCCCGCGGCGTTCACCGCGACCGTCGGCATGAAGCCGACGTATGGCCGCTGCTCGCGCTGGGGCATCGTGGCGTTCGCGTCTTCGCTCGATCAGGCCGGACCGATCGGGCGCACAGTGCGCGACGCCTCGATCCTGATGCGTTCGATGGCGGGTCACGACCCCAAGGACACCACCTCGGTCGATCGGGAAGTGCCGGACTTTGAGGCCGCGATCGGAAAATCCGTCAAGGGCATGAAGATCGGTCTTCCCAAGGAGTATCGTCTCGACGGCATGCCCGCGGAAATCGAAAAGCTCTGGTCTGAAGGTGCCGCCTGGCTCAAGGCCGCCGGCGCCGAACTCGTCGAAATCTCATTGCCGCACACCAAATACGCGCTGCCGGCCTACTATATCGTAGCACCCGCGGAAGCCTCTTCGAATTTGGCGCGCTACGACGGCGTGCGTTACGGTTTGCGCGTGCCGGGCCGCTCGATTGGCGAATTGTACGAGCACACCCGCGGGCAAGGCTTTGGCGCGGAGGTGCGCCGCCGCGTCATGATCGGTACCTATGTGCTGTCTGCCGGATACTACGACGCCTATTACCTGCGGGCGCAAAAGGTCCGCACGCTGATCAAGAAGGATTTTGAGGACTGCTTTGCCAAGGGAGTCACCGCGATCCTGACGCCGGCGACGCCTTCGGCGGCATTCGGCATCGGCGAGAAGGGCGCCGATCCCGTGGAGATGTATCTCAACGACATCTTCACGGTAACTGTGAACATGGCGGGGCTGCCCGGGATCGCCGTTCCCGCCGGCAAGGACGCGCAGGGCCTGCCGCTCGGGCTGCAGCTGATCGGCCGCCCATTTGACGAAGAAACGCTGTTCTCGCTCGGTGAAGTGATCGAGCAGGCGGCGGGGCGGTTCACGCCGCCAAAATGGTGGTGAACATGGCCGACTTCAAAGCCAGTTTGTCTGATGCAGCACCCGCGCCCAATCTCGAGCCGCCGCTGGCCGCTTTGTGGTGGGCGGCGAAGGGCAACTGGGACCAGGCGCACAAGATCGTCCAGGACGAGGATGACGCGAACTCTGCTTGGGTCCATGCGTACCTGCACCGCGTCGAAGGCGACCTCGGCAATGCCGGCTACTGGTATCGGCGAGCCGGAAAGCCGGTCGCGAAAGATCCGCTGCAAGACGAATGGGAGCGGATCGTGTCAGCGCTGATCGAAGGTGGAAAGGCATGACCGCCGCCAAGGGCAAACTGATCAGGGGTTCGACAGGCGACTGGGAAGTCGTGATCGGCCTGGAGGTCCATGCCCAGGTCACCTCGAACTCAAAATTGTTTTCGGGCGCCTCGACCGCATTCGGAGGCGAGCCGAACAGTCATGTTTCGCTGGTCGACGCCGCGATGCCGGGCATGCTGCCCGTCATCAACGAGGAATGCGTCCGCCAGGCGGTGCGCACCGGATTGGGCCTGAATGCCCAGATCAACCGGCGCTCGGTGTTCGATCGCAAGAACTATTTCTATCCGGATTTGCCGCAGGGCTATCAGATCAGCCAATATAAATCGCCGATCGTGGGCGAGGGCGAGATCGTCGTGGAGCTTGAGGGCGGCAAAACCGCCACCGTCGGCATCGAGCGGCTGCATCTGGAACAGGACGCCGGCAAGTCGCTGCACGACCAGCGGCCAGAGGTGTCGTTCGTCGACCTCAACCGCTCGGGCGTCGCCTTGATGGAGATCGTCTCCAAGCCCGACCTCCGCGACGCCGAACAGGCCAAGGCGTACGTGACGAAGCTGCGCTCGATCTTGCGCTATCTCGGCACCTGCGACGGCGACATGGAGAAGGGGAACTTGCGCGCCGACGTCAATGTCTCCGTGCGCAGGCCGGGCGGCCCGCTCGGCACCCGCTGCGAGATCAAGAACATGAACTCGATCAATTTCATCGGCCAGGCGATCGAATATGAGGCGCGGCGCCAGGTCGAAATCATCGAGGACGGCGGCACGATCGAACAGGAGACCCGCCTGTTCGATCCGAACAAGGGCGAGACCCGCTCGATGCGCACCAAGGAGGAGGCGCACGACTACCGCTATTTTCCGGATCCCGACTTGCTGCCGCTGGAATTCAGCGAAGCCTATGTCGAGAAATTGAAGGCCGAGCTGCCGGAACTGCCGGACCAGAAGAAGGCCCGTTTCATGTCCGAGCTTGGGCTGTCGCCCTATGACGCCGGCGTGCTGGTGGCCGAACGCGAGAGCGCCGACTTCTATGAAACCGTGCTGGAGAACCTCGCCCACAAGGTTCGCGACGGCAAGCTCGCCGCCAACTGGGTGATCAATGAATTATTCGGGCGGCTCAACAAGGAAGGCCGGGACATATCGGCATCGCCGGTTTCCGCCCCGCAGCTTGCGGCGATCGTCGATTTGATCGGCGAGGGCACCATCTCCGGCAAAATCGCAAAGGACCTGTTCGAGATCGTCTGGACCGGGGGTGGCGACCCGCGCGCGCTGGTCGAGGCGCGCGGCATGAAACAGGTCACCGACTTGAGCGCCATCGAAAAAGCGGTCGATGACATCATATCGGCCAATCCGGACAAGGTCGCGCAAGTCAAAGCCAAGCCGGCGGCGATCCAATGGTTCGTCGGCCAGGTGATGAAGTCGTCCGGCGGCAAGGCCAATCCGCAAGCCGTCAACGATCTGCTCAAGTCGAAGCTCGGCATCTGATCGTGTCAACATGGTGGCAGCGTCATCGGCGCTCGCCCGCGGGATCGCGCGCCGACCGTCCATCGCGCGCCAAAACTCGTCGCCGGCGATGAGACCGCGCTTCCGAATCGGTTCCGGCGATTCGTCCGAAAATTCGGTTTTGGCGAGGGAAGATGAGGCGCCAAGCCGTTAAGCATGAAAATTTTTTGATTGCCAAAATTTGCGACTCAGAGTCCGCGCAACACCTTTCCTGGCGGCATCGGCGAGCAGCGGTCACATCATGCGTGTCTCAAGCGATCGGAGCGTGAGCGAAGGAAATGCCTGCGGTGCAATCGCTTCCTGCAATGTTGACTTTCGCCGACGTCCATCATGCGCGCGTTTTTCGTTTCGTTTGCCGCGCGCGTCATCGCGTTGTCGGTCATCACACCGCGCGCGCTCTCACGCCGGTGCGTCAATACTTCCTTAAGCTGGAAGCTGTTTTTTTCGGCGTGTTGGTGTATTCGGGATGTAGTGCATCTCGATTCCCGAGTGCACGCAGCGATTAAGCCATCTCACTACATCAGGAGGGCACTATGGCTAAGAAAGCCAAGAAGGCAAAGAAGGCGAAGAGCGCAGTGAAGAAGACTGCGAAGAAGACCCGCAAGGTCGCCAAGAAGAAGAAGTAAGTCTCGCTTGACGCAACAGCCGGCGGCTTGACGCCGGCACGTCATTAGAGCGCGCAACGACAGTTTGCTCCCGCAGATTTCGATGTGACGGCTCTGATCGACGAAAGAGGGTGTCGGCGAGACATCAGGTCAACGGCGGGACCGTATTTCGATGAGAAAGCGGTCCGGCAGAAGAAACAAGTTTCTTCGTTCGGTGCGGATCCCTTGCGTCCGCAATTTCACCTTAGGCCTTTGGCCTCTCGTGAAATCTGGTCCTGACGTGTTCGCCGACGCCCTCGCTCCATCGCCGAGGCCGCATCCGGCGTTTTGAGTTTCCGACATCCAGCAACCCATCACCGGCATCGTGATTTCATGCGCGCAGCGCCGTCGCGGCGTTTCTCCGCAATGGTTATCGTTCTGCGAAATCGGAAGGTAAACCGTCTTTCACGATTGCGCGGCGAGCCCAGCAAAATAAGGGATTGCGGAATTTGCCGCCGCTTGCGCCGCTCTCGCGTTTACATCCCGTTCATTGCGAACCTTAAACTGCCCTTCAAATTTGATCGGTCATGATCGCCCCAACAAGCCGGCAAACGGCGTGGGGTCATAAGGGCGTAACAAGTGGACAGGGGCCGCATTCGCAAGAAGCAGGGCGGCGAACAACAAAAAGGAGACGGGGATGTTTCAGGGGTATATCGATCTGGATAGCGCAATGCCGGTGGCGACCGCTATCCCGGACGTGCTGTTCGAGCGCGGTTTGTATTGGGCGAGCGGGCGCTCCGGCGTCGTCAATCTCGTCGCCGCGCATAAATGGTTCAACCTGGCGGCGTTGAAGGGCCGCACGGACGCGATCGCGATGCGACGCGAGGTTGCCGAAATGATGTCGGACGCCGAGATCGCCGCGGCCCAGCGCGAGGCCCGCACCTGGATGACGGCGCACTGAACTCGGCGAGTCGTTGCGAGGGGCGGGCAGGTGGCCTGCCACCCATAGCCTAGCGGGCGAAGGATAGCGGAGTTGGACTAGGCCCCACTATCCCTTGGCAAAGTGGGTCGTTGTTCAGGATTACCCTTTATCCCTGCGCTAACGACAGAGGGGTCCCGCCCGTCGTATGGCGAGCATATCCAGATGATCTCCAGATCAGCCCGTACTGGCCACCACTCATCGCTATTGCTTGCGCGCCTTGATTTCTCGCCTAACGGGCTGGGGAGCTTGCTGATCGCGCGGTCTTGGCGATGTCAGGATCCGAGAAGATGCCCGGTGATGGCACCGGATCGCGTGGCCACCGTAGGATGCTTTGGGAGATGGGTGCGATCGCTCGCTTGATGACTTGCTGCACTGCAATGCCCGCTGCCAGCAGCGGACCAATAGTAAACTGTGAGGCTCCTCGGTATACGTTCTCAACAAAAAGCCCCGGACAGTGCCGGGGCCTGAGTTGGCTAGAGAGCGGGGAGATCAGTATCTCGCCACAACCGGGCTACCCCAGTTGAAGTGGTAGTTAATACGCCCAGTGATCATGTTCACGTCGGACCTGGTATTGGCTGTGATGGAGGCGATACCGAGGGGCGCTACCAGCCCCGGCGTCAAGAACGTGTTGCTGTCGCTAACTCTCCAAAGATAGTCGTATTCGATGCCGGCGCTCCAATTCGGCGCGAAGCCATACTCAAAGCCAACACCGACCGTGCCACCCCAGCGTGTCCGCTCTGCCTGCGCCAAACCAATGCCAGTAGCAGTATCGAATAAAGTCCAGCGCTGGTTGGCGACCGCCGCGCCGCCCTTCACATAAAACAGGGCAGCATCCCACGCGTAGCCAACCTGACCTGTGAAGAGACCCAATCCATTGATCTGGGACCTCCAGGTATCCGCCGGAACGAATAGGCTGGTGCGCGAAGTACGAATATTGGCCCAGTCCCCCTGAGCCTCAAGTCCGAATACCCAATTTGCCGCCTGCCAACGATAACCCAGCTGGCCACCGGCGACTCCACCCCCGGCATTCCTGCAACCTTCAGCGAAGACGCCGGGGAACCCATTAACCGCAGTGATATCGATGCACTGATGGCTCCAGCCGTATCCGCCGTTTGCGCCTATATAGAAACCGCCCCAGTTGTAGATCGGAGCTACCACCGGCGGGGGCGCCTTGGTGTACGGACGTGCGGCCAGATCAGCCGCCGATGCGGGGGCCGCCATCCCCAATGCAACTAGCCCAACCGCACCAAGCAAGAACTTCTTCATCGCCTTTCCTCCAGCTCTGTCGCTTCTCGCTGATGCATAAGCGACCTTTAGTCCTGAAGGCATTGTACGCGCTTAGACCAGAGAACCCGTAACATAATGGCAACACTCGGTTTTTCAAACGTGGCGACAAAACGGCAAGTTGAATCGTTTGTTGGTCGCATTCTTTGGTAGGTCAAGGCTATTGACCTTCACCATGCGCCCACCGCAGCAGATTGCTCGCGCGCGCTGGTGAATTGATTGATTGGAGATGCATCGTTTGGTGCGCGCGCATAGGTCCCGAAGCACTCAACTGACATCGAGCCAGCGCGCTGCCAATATGTCGCTGCGGGCGAAGCATCGCGCGGCTTAGTCCGCGCTGTTCTTTGACCCAAGCGCGAGCCGCAACGGCGACTCAATGTGACTTGCGCATGTCCTGATCGCGCCGCCGTCGCATGTACAAGCCATAAGGACGAGCCGGCCTAGTCAATTCACCTTGCGCAATACCAAACGCTTCATTTGGGCGAGACTGCGATAGCCGTCTGCCAGCTTCGATGTCTCTTGCTTTTTTGGTCCGGGCGGGAGAGCGGCAGCAGCTTCGAGCAGGGCGTCGGCGAGTTCTTCACACTCGTCGGCCGTCATATTCCGCGATGGCTCTTGCTCGATGCTCATGAATTGTTCTCGGCGCGACAATTTGCCAAGCGCCTAGCATGGACCGTCGCATGCTTGTTGCATGCTCTGTACGCTTTCACCTTTGCCCCGACAACGGCATGAGCCATATTTTGTCCGTTTCTGCCGACTTCGCATAGTCTTCCCATCCTCAACTGCAGGATGCTCCCGATCCTTGATGTTCAGTAGGCGTAGCAAAAGGAACCGTGGAGAACGACGGTGGCTTGGAGTACGGCACTCTGCTTTACCGACCCGCTTTCTTTTCAGGCGGCCATCAGCACCGCAGATCTGGAGCTTCTTCCGACCACGAAGGGGCAATTCCGGGCTGAATTGACCAGAGTCTGCATGGATCAGCTTTGGATTCAGCGCTTCTATCAAAACCTGCCGTTGATCATCGCGGGCGCAATGAAGCCGGGACGCAGGATATTTACTTTTTTCACGTCAACAGAACCGGCAGCAATGCGACACTGCGGGATGAACGTTTTGTCGGGTGACATCATCGTCAACAACTTCGATGAGATACATCAACAGACCGAGGCTGAGTTCCGTCTTGGATCGATGTCACTGACGACCCACGACCTTGATGCCGCTTGCAAAGCCCTAACCGGTTTCGAATTTTCAGGATCACCGCTCAAGCATCTTATTCGGCCAAATGCTGCTCTGATGTCGCGGTTGTTAAAACTGCACGAGATGGTCGGGCAGATCGCCACGACGATTCCACAGCTTCTTGAGGTGCCCAAGGCCGCGCGGTCATTGGAGCAGCAACTGATTCATATTCTCGTTAAGTGCCTGACCGAGAGCATTGCATCACAAATGACCACCGGCTGTCATCGCCACGACCGGATCGTCGCGCGTTTTGAAGAATTCCTGGAAGCGAACCCCAACACGCCATTGTATCTGCCGGAGATTTGTGCGGCTGTAGGCGCAGCGGAACGCACACTCCGGGTCGCCTGCGAAGAAAATCTTGGAATGGGACCGATCCGCTATCTCGCCTTGCGCAGAATGCATCTTGCCCATCGCACGCTCTTGCTGGCGGATCATCGTTCAACCACCGTCACGCAAGTTGCCACCGAACATGGCTTCTGGGAGTTAGGTCGCTTCTCAGTCAGCTATCGCGCAATGTTTGGGGAAACTCCGTCGGAGACATTGCATCGACCGCGGGATGGCCAGCTTATGTGTCTCGATGGCCGTCACCTCTCGCAAACTCAGATTTTGGGTAAGTCGACCCGCTGTGGAAGTCGTTTGATTTGAAAGGTCTTGCAGTGGCGTGGACGATGAAAGCCAGCGAATATCGTGTCACGGGTGTGCTTGTGATCTTTGGCATCCTGATCCTTGGCATCGAATTGCCTGGTGGATCCATCCTGGATATGGGCACCTCGGGCGCTGGTCCGATAGGGTCCGCAGCACTAGCCGCAGGAGAAGAGCCGAAGGACACAATCGCGGCGCAGATACGCGCGCAAGGCTTTGCTTGCGACAAGCCGCGGAGTGCGGTGAGGGACGCGAAGAAATCCAAGCCGGACGAAGCGGTCTGGGTTCTCAAATGTAACAACGCAGCCTACAGGATCAGGCTCAATCCCGACATGGCAGCGAAAGTGGAGCGGCTTCAGTAACTGCGCCCCCAGCCGTTTTCGCTGCCAATCTTGTTAATTGCGGCGGAAATCGCCTGCCTCATGGCGCCGTTGGCGGTTGTCCGAGGAGTGCCGCCACGTTGGAGAGGCGGCGACGGCCTGGTTCGGTTCTGGGCATCGTCGAATTATTCAGATTGTTGTCCGAAATTGTCTTCGAGCCATGAGGCGATGTTGCTCGAGGCAATGAGTTGTTTTGGTGAATGAGGATTGATAGTTCCGGCATAGACCTTCAATCCCTCGTTGAACTTCGCTCTCGCGAAGCTCTTGGCTTGCGCCTCGCTCTCAAAAGTTTGGGTTGCTCTAGGACTGCGCTTTCGAGGCAAGCTTCCCCTGTTGCGCAGCTCAAAGGTAACATACCAAGTATGCGTCATCTGTCGCTACACCCGATCGTAAGGTGCTGCAAAGAAGGTGCATCGCACGCATGACCGTGTTTGTCTTGCCTCGCAAAATTACGAGCGAAGCGTCCGACCTGCTATGCAAAGGCGGCAAGTTCTGAAAAGGTTTGGCGATCCGGAGACCTCCTCAAGGACTCCGCCGTCGGAACTTGGATCGGGACCCAGGATCATTTCCTTTTTTTGACATGAGACTTGAGCCGCGAGTAGTCGTCCTCCTTGATGTCGCCGCAGAAGCCGCCATGCAAAATCGGCGCGCCACGTGAATTGATCGATCGTTCGAACAAAAAACTTCAGTTTCTCCCGCGCCTTCAGGTTTGTGGCTGACGTCAAACAGAAGCCTCGTATCGAGGTCGGTGCGGTTATCCCATTTCGAAACGTTAATTTCCTGTCCAGCGCGGCGTAATGTGAGAACCCGCATCTAGTGCGCCATGATGGCGAGCAATCGCGCGCTGACAGTTCTTGGAGATTTTCTTATGACGGACCAACTCTCGCAGTCTCGCACTTCACAATCGTCTCGGGCGCAGCAACCATCGCTATTGTCTGCGCGAAAGCTGGCGCTAATGGCCTCGGTCGTGGCTGGTCTCGGGATCGCGGTTTACGGCGTCAGCCCTTCGTCCGGTGGCATTGATATCTTTGGCAGCCCGGCGCATGCCCAAACTAATAACGTCGTATCCAGCGCCACTCAGGGTTTCGCCGACGTGGTGGAGCGGGTGAAACCCTCCGTCATCTCGGTCAAGGTGACAATGAAGGAGAGGGCCCGCGACGCGGCCAACAGGAGCGATGATGACGAAGCGGGCTCGCCGATGGAGCGTTTCTTCCGTCAGTTCGGCGGCCCGGATGGCTTGCCACAAAGTCCCGGTCGTGGGGGTCGCCACGGCGAAGTGATGGGTCAGGGGTCTGGCTTCTTTATTTCATCCGATGGGTTCGCAGTCACCAACAATCATGTCGTCGACGGAGCCGACAAAGTTGAAGTAACGACTGACGCAGGAAAGACTTACACCGCGAGAGTGATCGGAACGGATCCGCGTAGCGACGTTGCCTTGATCAAGGTTGAGGGTGGCGCAGACTTTCCGTTTGTGAAGCTATCTGAAGGAAAGGCGCGCATCGGCGATTGGGTGCTTGCGGTAGGCAACCCGTTTGGTCTGGGTGGCACGGTAACGGCCGGTATCGTTTCGGCCAGCGGTCGTGACATCGGAAGTGGTCCATACGATGATTTCATTCAGATCGACGCGCCCGTTAACAAGGGCAATTCAGGCGGCCCGGCGTTCAATATGCAGGGCGAGGTCGTGGGTGTGAACACCGCGATCTATTCGCCATCCGGTGGCAGTGTTGGCATCGCGTTCTCGATCCCCGCCTCGACCGTACGGAATGTGATCGCTCAGCTCAAGGACAAGGGAAGTGTCAGCCGCGGTTGGATCGGTGTCCAGATTCAGCCAGTAACCCAGGATATCGCCGAGAGCATGGGTTTGAAGCGAGCGGATGGCGCCTTGGTGGCTGATCCTCAGAAGGAGGGACCTGCAGCAAAGGCCGGCGTTGAAGCAGGCGACGTCATTACCGCGGTAAATGGTCAGCAGGTCAAGGATGCCCGGGAACTGGCCCGCATCATCGGTGGCCTCGTACCTGGTAGCGCGGCCAAGCTGGACCTGGTGCATAAAGGCCAGGACAAGATGGTCAGTTTGACGCTTGCTCAGCTGCCAAATACCCAAGAGGCCAAAGCTGACGTCGAAGCCGACGAGAAAAGAGCCTCTCATGGCACGGACGTTGCGCGGCTGGGCCTGACGATCGCGCCGGCGAGCAAGGTGGACGGCGCAGGCAACGAAGGCGTCGTCGTCATGAAGGTAGACCCGGAAAGTGCTGCTGCGGATCGCGGACTCAAGAAGGGCGACGTGATTTTGGAAGTCGCCGGCAGGAGTGTGGGAAATCCCAGCGATGTTCGCGAGGCGATCGAAGCCGCGCGCACGGACAAAAAGAGAAGTGTGTTGATGCGGCTGCGCTCCGGCGACGCATCCCATTTCGTCGCTGTGCCTCTCGCAAACGGCTAGATCGATCGAAGCTTGACAGCGGCCGTGATGGCCGCTGCCAACCTCGTTCACGAATGATCATACCGCCGCGGCGTGCAGCTCGACGTTATTTTTGATTTCGCTGAGTCAACCAAATGATAGCAAAGAGCGGTAACATCGAAAAATCAGCCGGTCCACGTTCGGGACCGGCGTGGGCTGATGCCTGGCATCTTTGGACTGTCATCATCCCGAGGCGGTCGATCTCGGGTCGGCTCGTTTGGGGAATGGTATGGCGACGCAGCAGTGGGCGACGTTGGGCCTACAAAAAATTCGTCGAGTATTCAGACAATGGTGATCGACCCAAGTAGCGGTACCGCCCCGACCCAAAAATAGCAGGGTTTCACTCTGCTTGTCCCTAAAATCCAGGCGCCCCTCTCAGGCTAGCCGGTCAGCCTCTGACTGCCATCGTCTTCCGCGCGAACGGGCGTAGCGCCCGGTGAAGCGCGCTAGCGATAACGGAGGCAACCACTCTTCAGACATCCCGAATTCAGTCGCTTGGAGGCTCGATCGTGGGCAAGGTTCCTGACAACACGTTTAGCAAATTGCGAATTACACGAGCCTACATCAAACTCTTGTGCATTCCGGAGGGCGAGGCGAAAATGGTTTCGCTCATGCAGATTGGGAATTACGAGATTCGCATGCTTGAAGTCGCGAAAGCCGATACCGCTGATGGTCCACTATTTTCGGTACAACTCTTCGATTACGACGCACAATCGTTAGTCGACAGTCGCGTCTGCGACGATATTGAAGAGGGAGTGGCCGCGTTCGAAGATTTCATTTCGCGATGAAAACGTTCGAATGAATTTTGACGCTTTGGACGGCCGCGAAGTGCAATGGTGCGTCGCCTGAGCGCGTTTTTTTCACGGTCATGGGGGAGATTTACGAACGAAGTGCCCAACCTGCTATGCAAAAGCGGCAACTCATGAAGTGGCTTTGACTCAAAAAGGTGCCGTTTTCGCATAGCCACACAGCGTGCTCTTAGGACCATCTGTAATCGTTATTTCTCTCGCCTGGGAAAAGCGACAAAGTGCGTGGCGCATCGAATGGAAGTGCGGACAACCAGGTTGCTATCGGTGTTGACGGCAGCGGTGCTTTGCGCGTCGTGCAGAACGGACTCTTCACCTGACCTGAGTCAAGCCCAACCTGTTATTAGCCAGGTCGAAGTTAATGCTCGCGAAGACTGTCTGCGTCGGGAGGTCGCGCGGCTTCTGGAGCCACGGGCAAGTCCACCGAACTCCCTTCAAGCCATTGCTGTAACTGCCACCGAATTTTGTAGCCAATCATTGGCAGCCAAACTCAATGGCGTTTCGGTGGTCGTTGCGAAACAGGATCAAATCAAGACCGAGGAACGCGCCTTCGCGATAGGATTGGAACTACGAGAAGAAAGAGCATCGAGATAGATGCGCTCACTCGAGTTGACATCGTCAGTGACACTCAGAGTGGGCCGCCGTCCCCTCAGTCCGTCTGCGCATGCATTGCCTCGGGAGTCGCGGCAGGTACGAAGATCCCAATGCACTTTCATTTAAATCCACTCATAAATCTCTCTTGCTTGAGCATCACATCGATCGCTTCAATGATACGAATTTGTGGATTTGCTTTGCAGTATAAAATCACCTCATGCTCAAGTTCTTTCGATCGGGCTATATTGAAGAAATGCTTTTTTGCGAGGCCATTGTACCAGCCGCTGTACCAAGTGGTGAGCCTGTCGGCATCTCCCTGCCAAGTTCCCGCAAGTGCGGCACAGGTCAGTGCTTGCACGTCAATGTAGCCCTCGGCATCAGCGTACGCAGTGAGGTCCGTTTGAGCTTGAACGTCCGAACTCGCTAGCGCAAGAACCGTCGTCACAAGAATCAGTATTTTCCGCATTCCTTCACTCCTTGGGCAAACTTCCTGCATGAACCTAACAAGGCTTCGTCTGGAGAATCTTCGCAGGATCGCTGAACCCACGCTATGCATCTCCGGCAATATTGCAGCTTCCCTATCGAACAGATGCGATTGCCCAGGAATTGGACGTCGCCGGATTTCTGCCGAATGCGCATAGACGCGAACAAATTTCTAGCGACCTTTATGTGATCGGCCATTGCGGCTGAGCACACGAGTTTTGAGTGAGGAGCTACGATGGCGCTACGAACGGTTAAAACCGCCAGGCGCATCGTCTCAATCGTTTTTCTCGCCCTTCTTGCGTCCGGCACTTTCGTCAACGCTCAGCAAACGACAGGGCAGTTACTGATATCGTCGGGGTTCAACCCTATTGCAGCCACCACGCCGGCGACGATGGCGCGTTTGATGTCTTTTCCAGCAAATCAGTTCCTGTTGCGGCAAAAGGGAGGTCGCCCCTACTACGTCTACGCCGACCCCTCAGCATGCACCTGTGCCTATGTCGGCAGCGTGGCCGCGATGGACAAATACCGAGCCAGCTTTGGGGCATTGCCCGCGGACACCCTGTCGTCTGGAAGTTTTACGGACCCCGCGCAGAATATGATCAACAGCATGGAGAACGACGACGCGGCGGCACAGTTCAATAACGACGTATTCGGTCCGGATTTTTGATTCCAGGGATGTGAGGGTGAATATGGGATGTTGACATTCCGTACCTCAATCACCTTCACGGTGATGGCGTTTATCGTCGCTCTAGCGGTGCTGCTGATCGCGATTCAGGTCCGGGCTCTTCAGTGGGCCACGCAGGAAGCCGCGTCGGCCTATATGGACGCGACCAGTGCGAAGGCATTCGGGCGCCTTCAGGCGGAGATAACCGGTATAGCTTCGTTGGTCGATGTGTTGGCGACTAGT
This sequence comes from Alphaproteobacteria bacterium, assembly GCA_005885285.1. Classification (GTDB taxonomy): domain Bacteria; phylum Pseudomonadota; class Alphaproteobacteria; order Rhizobiales; family Xanthobacteraceae; genus Bradyrhizobium. The sequence continues at coordinate 33,493 of VAZG01000194.1, forward strand.
TCCAGTGTGGCCGATTCAAATGAAAGAACCGAGACCGGCCGTGCGATTCCACTATTCAAAGCCGCACTACAGGAAATGCCCCGAATGGACAGCGTCTATGCCGGGTTCGAAAATGGAGCCTGGTTGCAGGTGCGGCGCATTGGCGATCTCAACGATGAGCAGCGCGGGCGGTTACGTGCGACGCGTAACGCTAACATTGCGATTAATCTAGTCCGCCCAACCCCCAGTGGCGATCTGCCGATGCGACGAATTTTCGAAGATCAGCAAGGCAACGAAGTCGGACAACTGGATCTATGGAAATACGGATACGACGCGCGCGATCGGCACTGGTATCGCGAGACGGTGAAAGGCGATCGACCGCGAATTTCATCGCCTTATCTTGCGTTTAGCATTGGCGCACCGGTGATCACGGTTAGTGCGCCCTTGCGAGGCAAAGTGCCCGGCGTCCTTGCCGCCGATCTCAAGCTCGACACCTTCAGCGATTTCGTTCAAGCGCAACGGCCAGGAGAGCACGGCACCGTCCTAATTTTCGACTCGGCCGGCTCGCTTATAGCCCACCCCAATTTTGCACAATTCGTTCTCGATGCGATGACACATCCATCCCAACCGCAATTGCCAAACGTCAAGGAGATCAACTCCGGGGTCGTGGCGGCAATCCTGCGAAGGTCGGACGGTCGCGACCACTACGAAGGAAGCATCCGTGACGACCGCGGGCGGGACTATCTTTTCAGGGTGGCGAAATTCACTCTGGCTGAGAATTACAACGCCAACATATTGCTGCTGGCGGCCCAGGAAGACTTTGCCAAAGATGTTCGGCGGCTTCAGTTCACAGGACTAATCCTCGCAGTCATCGCTGGCGCTGCTTTTATTCCGGTCATTTGGATATTTGGCAGCGGAATGTCTCGATCCTTGAAAGGCATAACGGCGCAGGCAGTTGCACTCCAGAAGCTGGCTGCGCCCGACCTCTTGCCAGTCACGTCACGCATTAAGGAAATTCACGAACTGGGCAGGGCGATGGAGCTCGCGCAGCGCGCCATATGGTCTTTCGCACACTTTGTACCTAAGGAAATCGTCCAGCGGATTGTTGATAATTCCATCTCCACCGAGCTTGGCGGAGTCCGAGAGGAGATTACCGTCGTTTTTACCGACGTCCGGGATTTTACGACTATCGCCGAGTCCGCCAATCCCGACATGCTAATGCACCAGACGTCGCGCTATTTTTCCGCGCTTACAGAGGCCTTCCTAACCGAAGGCGGAACAATCGACAAGTTTATTGGTGACGCGGTGATGGTGTTCTGGAACGCACCCAATCCGCAGCCTGACCACGTCGAGCGGGCCTGCAGGGCAGCTCTTGCGGGCAGGGCGGCATGCGCAAAGCTCAACGCTCAGTTTGAGACTGAAGGTTTGAAGCCATTCTTCACGCGGTTTGGCATTCATGTCGGGGAGGCCGTCGTCGGCAATTTAGGGTCGACGGAGCGCATGAACTATACGGCCCTTGGCAATACGGTGAATCTGGCGGCGCGTCTCGAAGGCCTGAACAAGCAGTTTGGGACCGCTATCCTTGTGAGCGAAAACGTCTATTGGCGGGTTCAGCATTGCTTCCAGTTCAGATCTCTGGAGGCCGTCATTGCCAAAGGCATGACAAAGGAAACCCGCGTTTTCGAACTGATCGGGGCGTCGACATGAAGTCGGCTTCGGCCGTACGAGGTGTCGGCCTGGGGGCGCTCGCTTTACTGCTCGCGCTCATCGTTCCGGCGGCTCGGGGAGGCGAAGACACCATCAAAATCGGTATTCTGCATTCTCTGTCGGGCACCATGGCAATTAGCGAATCGGTACTCAAGGACACTGTTCTCATGCTGATAGCCGACCAAAACAAGAAAGGTGGGCTGCTCGGACGGAAACTGGAGCCGATAATTGTTGATCCTGCGTCTGATTGGGACCTCTTTGCGAAGGAGGCAAGGGAACTGCTTTCGAAGGAAAGGGTCGCGGTTGTGTTCGGCTGCTGGACCTCGGCCTCCCGCAAATCCGTTCTGCCGATTTTCGAGCAGCTGAATGGCCTTCTCTTCTACCCGGTGCAATACGAGGGTGAAGAAAGTTCGCGCAATATTTTTTACACCGGAGCCACGCCCAATCAGCAGGCAATTCCGGCGGTTCGATATCTGATGAGCAAGGAAGGAGGCGAAATTCGCAGGTGGGTTCTGCTCGGCACTGACTATATCTATCCACGCACGACAAACCGGATCTTGAGCGCGTATTTGACAGCAGAGGGGGTATCGCCAGACAACATCATGACAGTCTATACGCCGTTCGGCTATTCCGAATGGCGAGGGATCGTCGATCGGATCAAAGCCTTCGGTTCGGAGGGAAAAAAGACCGCGGTGATTTCAACCATCAACGGAGATGCAAATACGTACTTCTATAGGGAGCTCGCAGCCCAACAGGTAGACGCCAATGCATTTCCGGTCATGGCATTCTCGATCGGCGAACGCGAATTGCGCGGTGCGGACATCGTCCCCGTCGGACACCTGGCGGCCTGGAATTACTTCCAGTCGATCAGTTCACCGGAAAACGAAGCTTTCGTGAAAATGTGGGCGGACTTCAACGAGCAACGCGACAAAACTACGAATGACCCGATGGAAGCTACCTTCATTGGCTTTAGGATGTGGGCGCAAGCCGTTGTCCAAGCGGGCACCACCGACGTAGATGCGGTTCGCCAAGCCATGTACGGTCAGAGGATCAAAGCGCCCAGCGGCTTCGAGATTGTGATGAACACTAATCATCATCTTTCCAAGCCGGTCATGATAGGCAAGATAAATACCTCCGGGACTTTTGATGTCATTTGGCAGTCGATCAATCCGGTACGCGCCGATGCCTGGAGCAGGTACATCCCCGATAGTGCGAAGCGTACGGCTGATTGGACCTTTCCCTGGTTCTGCGGGGGGTGCATCGAGCCAACATTCAAGGAATGGTGACGCTCTCGGCGCTGTTGGTTTGGCGCGATCAACGCGATCGTTGCATGCTGCTGCGGCGCCATTGCAACTCGCCAGTTTCGAACATAAGCGTGGGATATGGCCAATTGCAGATTGCAAATGATAGCCTGACGGCCAGTACCTCCGGACGGAAGGCCGCCCGTATCTCAAATATGCAGGAAGGTCAGCAGACCCGATGCCTCAAGAAATGACACTGACGTTCCGCTGCCCGAAGGAACTTGACGGCCTGTTGCCGCTGCCAATGCTGGCAGCGTCAGGTTTGCCCGGCTGGGTCAAGGAGATGCCGGCGCAGGCGTTCAATGCGGTGCTTTCGCGCGATCACGACACGGTCAAGCGCTGTCCGCCATTCATCGACGCCATGACATCGGGTTTTTTGATCCCGCTGATCTGCGACGTGAAGTTCGAGAATGGCGAATTCACCTGGGACTACGACTTGCCGCCGGGCGGAGAATCCGGTTTCGTTCGCTCACCGATCGGCTTCCACGATGCCAGCCAGGTCACCGGCACGCCACTGTTCGATGCCGACCGATATCTCATCAAATTCCACAATCTCTGGACGATCGAGGCGCCCGACGGCTACTCGTTGCTATTCACCCATCCGGTCAATCGTTTCGACCTGCCTTTCACCACGTTGACCGGCTTGGTCGATTGCGACCGCTATCATGACGCATGGATCCATTTCCCCGCACGCTGGCATGACGCGAGTTTCAATGGCGTGCTGCCGAAGGGCACGCCAGTCGCACAGTGTTTTCCTGTCAAACGGGAAAACTGGAGCGCACGTACCGCTGCCTTCAACGAAGAGGAGACGCAGCGGGCGCACGATCTCACCAACGCGATCTTCCGCGACAAAAGCGTCTACCGCCGCCAGTTCCGCGCTTAAATCTTTTCGACACACAGGAATTTTGCGGCGGCGCTCGGCCGGAGAAAGAAACGGCCATGCGGGCCGGCGGCGAGCGCCATGAGCGCTGGCCCCGCCAGTTGCGCAGAGCCGCGCGTCGCCGCACGCAGCGTCGCTTCTGCCGCGTCGCGCTCACCTAATTCCAGAAGGCACTTGCCGAGACTGACCCGTGTCGCGGCATCGTCCGGGTGAAGTGCCAGCGCGCGCCGGTAGAGATCGACGGCGGCGGCATAGTCGCCGTCGAGCGCCATCGCCTTGGCCAGCGCGAGCAGAGCATCATGTCGCGCCGGGGCCGCCGCCAGCACCTGCGAAAACAAGGCGCGCGCCTTGGCGCGGTCGTTGTGGTTGGCATGAAGATGCCCAAGCCCCATGCGCAGATCGAGGACGTCAGGTGTAAGCGCCAATCCGCTTTCGAGCACCGCGATGCCTTCGTCGAAGCGTCCCAGCTTACGCAGTTGACCGCCCAGCTCGATGAACGCCGGCGGGAATGGTGGCCGCCGTGCCGTCGTGTGGCGCAATTGTTCCAACGCCTCATCACTCCGTCCGGCGACGGCTAGTGCGGCGGCCAGCAGGGTTTCGATCGCCGGGTCATTGCTGCGCCGCGCCGCCCTCTGCAAGGGATCGATCGCTTCGTCGGCGCGGTTCTGCATCACGAGCGCACGTCCGAGAACGTCTGCTGCGACGATATTACCTCGGTTCGACTTCAACACATCCAACGCGAGGCGCTCTGCCTCACTGAAGCGCTGCATCCGCAACGCGAGGATCGCTTTGTCAAGCGCCGGATTGTTCGGGCTGGGCCGTTCGGGGCTTGGTGGGCGCTTTGACATTGGCCTCGACGACGAAGTAAGGTGAAGCTGATAAGCTCGACGACTATCACCAACTCGGCACCGGTGGCGCGTCGCAGTCTGCTGTCGGTGAACGATGTCGCTGGCCTAAAGCGGGATAGGCGCAACAGTGCTCAATCCGTTTAGATTCGCCGAAAATCATCACCGATCGTAGCGTCGGTAGCGTTCGGGTAGCGTGTCGCATCATAGCGTGGACACCGGCTGGACATTGAGCGGTGGCGGAGACGGAGGGATTCGAACCCTCGATAGGGCTTTACAACCCTATAACGGTTTAGCAAACCGCCGCCTTCAGCCACTCGGCCACGTCTCCAACGCGGCCGATATGCCTGACGCGGCGGCGGCCCGCAAGCGGCGATTCTGTGCGCCTTGACGCGCACGCGCGATCGGCGACTCCGGGTTTTACCGGTGCCCTCAATCTCAAGGCTTGCCCACCCCTGCGTCGCAAGGCTTGCGATCGCTCACACGGCGTATCGAATTTCAAAATCCTCCTGCACAACCCAACCGCGCCAGGAACCGGCATCATTGTCATGCAACGAGTCGCGCTATTTGCCGACTCGTCGGCGGTATTGCGGGCGTGACGGAATCACTGCGCCGCTTGTTCGATTCGCAGCGCGTCGAGTGCGCGAAGGAGAAAACCTGCCGGACAAGCTGCCTGCGCAGTGATCTCGGGGGCAAATGAAGAAAATCGAGAATATCGTTGCATAACAATGTCTTGCGAGGAAAGCCGGATCAGGGCTGCGTGCTATTTGTGCAACACCCTTCCAAAAACGCCCTGACCAGCATCGCCTGAAGCGGTTCCTTTATTGCGTGTACATGGACCTTCAGTAATTGTGATGTTGCGACGGAGGGGGGCATCCCGAGGTCGTCCCGTTTTTAGGTGGTTCGCTTAAGTCCCTCGCGTTCATGCGGGAGTGTCCGAAGGCGCGAAGCGGCTAAGCGGTGTTTGGGGACAAGGGAACCAACCTTAGGGTACTTCACCCAGCGGATCCGGAACCTTCCCTTTAGAGCAACTTGGAGGTTTAACATGAAGATGGTTAAGAGCCTACTCCTCGGCTCAGCGGCGGGTTTACTCGCCATGGGCGGAGCACAGGCGGCCGATCTTCCCGTAAAGGCCAAAGCGGTCGAATATGTGAGGATCTGCTCTCTGTATGGTGCCGGATTCTTCTACATTCCGGGCACCGACACGTGCATCAAGGCACCGCGACGGAATACGGCGTTGTCCGCACCTTCGGCCAAGCCGACTTCCAGTTCTCGACCTTCGGTGGGACGAGCAGCCTTGGTGTTGCGGGCAGCGTGAGCACGGCGGCGGTCCAGGGCCAGCTCAACAACGACACGGCCGGCAACGGCTACGTCGCGGTTGAATTTGCGTTCGTCCAGTTCGCTGGTTTCACCTTCGGTAAGTCCGCCTCGGCCTACGCCACGCCGTGGCATGGCTATCCCGGCAACAATACCTCGTTCCTGGTCGGCGGTTACGACTCGGTCACCGGTATCAACAACATCCAGTACACCTGGCAGTTTGGTAATGGTGTGTCGGCGACGTTGGGTATCGACGACAGCAGCGCCAACAACTTCAACCGCACCCAGATCATCAATGCGATTGGCGGCGCAGCGGGCGGCAGCATCGGTTTCACCGGCGCATGTACCTCTTTCATCACCGGTGAAGGCTGTGCCTACGGCGGCACCAGCGTTCCTGATTTCGTCGGTAACATCCGGGTCGATCAGGCTTGGGGTCTGTTCCAGCTTTCAGGCGCGATCCACGACGACCATGCCGGCTACTTCGCGACGGCAAACTTAGCGGGCTCCCAGTTCGTCGGTGGCTTGAGCCAAGCCGGTGCTATCAATTTCGGTCATCCCGACGACAAATACGGCGGGGCCGTTATGGCTGCCTTGCAGATCAAGAACATCCCGACCGGTGCCGGCGACGACATCAAGATGTCAGGGTCTTGGTCGTTGGGCGCATCGAAGTACGTGCTGGGAACCAGCTCGCCGGATCCGTCTTCGTTTGCGATCTACAAAGGCACCCGGCTTGCCATGGGTGTGACGACAGACTCGATCTACTCGGGCGCCAACGCGGCCATCGGCAATCCGGTTACGCAACAGCAGTTGACTCGCGGCTGGGGCTTTAATGGTGCGTTCAACCACAACTGGGATCCCTACTGGTCAACCAGCTTGTTCGGCGGTATCGCCCGGCTGAGCTACAATGCGACGGCTAAGGCAATTTGGTGCAACTCCTACCTGCTTGGCGGAACCTCCGGTATTACCGCCGCCTCCGTCGCTGGGGTTACCAATTGCGATCCTGGCTTCACGATCTCTGAAATCGGCCTGGTCACTCGTTGGACCCCGGTCAAGAACCTGACGTTCAGCGCTGAAGTGCTGTACGCCTACCTGAAGACCAATATGGCTGGAACGGTCGTAGCCACGCCTTCTTCGGCTCTGCCGCTGGCCACCACGGCCTATACCTACGGCAGCAACGGTACGACTTCGCTGAACCTGCGCGTTCAGCGGAACTTCTGATCCCGATCGTCTAACAACGATCTAATAGAACCCCCGGCGGGAAACCGCCGGGGTTTTTCTTTTTGCCTAATCATCGCGGTTTACATCTCGTTCGTTGCACAATACGAACGAGGTCATTGGAAGGGTCGACGAATGATCAGGCTCGGGATGATATTGTTCTGCTCGCTTCCGGTAATGGCAACCTCAGCCGCAGCCGAAGCTCTTATCGAGCCGGGGCAGTGGAACGTAACCTCAAATACCGTCATGAATGGCGCAGCCTCGCCGCCGCAGGCGAAGGCCCGTTGCCTCACTCCGGAGCAAGCAGGCGACGTCGCCAAAACTTTCGGACCGGTGTCTGGCACTATCAATTCCACCTGTGAACAACCGGAATATGAAACGACGGCGCGAACGCTGAAATGGCGCCTGCAATGCAGGGGTCAGCTTGATGTGGATGTCGCAGGGAGCTTCAACTTCGACAGTCCGCTTCACTATACGGCCATCATCACCTCGAAGGGCCGGATGGCGGGTGCGTTGATCAGCGACGTGAAGACGGAGCTGGAAGGCGAGCGCGTCGGCGACTGTCAGCAGTGACGGTTTGCTGAAAACCAACACCCACCTCCGAACAAATTTTATCGTTGGTGCACCTTGGCCGCCGCGCTGAGACAAAGTCGATTCCTCGTCGCTCTCAACCACGCCTTGATGCTCGTGCACCGTTTAGGACCTAGCCGGTCACCTGTTGTAGGCGCTCGCGGAATTGCCGGCCTGCTTAGCTAGGAAGTCGATCAACCTGCCGTTTTCGCATAGACACCAGTTACCGGTTGACGTTTATGCCACCCAGGTACTGCAGGGGTCGTGTCCACTCCGTGAGCCCGGTATTTAAGAAGGCCCGCACGTGAAATTATTTGAGGCGTCGTGAGAGGAAATGTTACAATGTCAAAGACAGCTTCGATCTTGGCTTGCGGCCTGGTGGCCTCGATATTCTCGTTCAACGCGCATGCTTTCCCGGGCTCGTCGGCACCCCAAGTGGCGGCGTCAGATATTATCGAGGTGCGGGGCTTTTGCGGGCTCGGCTTTCACCGCGGGCCTTACGGCGCCTGCGTACCGAACGGCGTGCCTTACGGATATGTGGCCCCGGTAGTGGTGGCGCCTTATGCGGCGCCCGTCGTCGCGCCGCGCGTGGTGTGCCCATATGGGTACTACTTCTATGCTCCCTACGGCCGCTGTGTGCCCACTCCATAGCGGAAAAACGAATAGGCATTGCGGAATTGCCGTCGCGCTTCGGCGTATTTGTCACGATGGGTTTTTGTGCCCAGGTGTCAGTCACTTCAGAGAAGCATTCGCCTTCCTGTATTGCGAGCATCGCTGCGACACGATCCTACACAAAGTTGTCGAACCGACATCCACGTTGATGGCTACGTGGTGAACGGCAGTTCTATTGGGCAACTACACTACTGACACCGTGCCAGACTTGATCCTTAAGGGCGATCAGCTCTGGAGGGCGCAATGTTGTCGGTGGCTCGGTTCGCTTGATGCCGTCGGAGACAAGACGGGCAACGTCGATTTCGCCGTCCGTATGGTAGGGATCACCCTCACCATTCCAGGCGATCAGGGTTGGTCCGATTCCGGAGATCTGGAAGAAGACCTCGACCATCCCCGCCGCACGCAAATCGTGCATCAGCAGGTCACGCTCGGCATCGATGTTTGGTCCGATGTGGTGGGTGACTTGCCCGGTGTCATGGCTGAAGCCGACTCCACGGTCGAACGTTATTGAGCCGAGCCAGACTGGACGGCCGTCCGTTCCTTTTTCAAGCACCAGCCACAAGCGGACGTGATGTCGCTTATCGGCGCTTCGGCCGTCCGGCTTTTCAAAAGCAAGCTGTTGCTTTTTTCCGTCATAGTAGAGCGGACTGACAGGCGCATCGCGGTCGGGACGATCAAGCGCCACGCTGCCGACGATGTCGATGCTCGTGCGCAGCGTGATCGGGTCGGCCGGAAACCATTCCGCCTCATGCATGGCGCGGACGATATCTTCTTTGCTGCCAACAAGTCCGACGTTCAGTGCGTCACCCGGAATGCCGGAGCTGGTGCGCGTCACCATGGGAAGGCTGGCCAGACCAGGTTCATGCTCGTGGTGCTTCCAGAGCGCAGGCAAAACCACGTAGGCCAGTACGAAATAGACGATTGGCACAGCTCCAAGGATGAGCAGCCATCGCCGGCGCTTTGTAGAAAGCTTCATGAAACCGCTCCCTGGGTGGTCAACGGAGGATCTTGGTAACCGCGGTCGACGCGCGGAGCACGATTCTATCAGGCATTTCAAATGCATCGACTATGCAGAAACGGCGAATGCTAAACGCAGAGCGGTGGAACGTGATTACCTATGACTACGGCGATGAGCAGAATAAGGTGGTTTGAGCGGCGACGACTGTGCCGAATATGCATAGACGGCGACCATTGCTCACCCCAAACTTCCGCTGCTGCATCGGTGGTGGTGAATGACCGTGTAATCCCATTGGGTATCGCCTTTCGCCTCCGGAGAGCCACGATGAAGAACATGCGATTGAGTGCGTTGGCCGGCGCGATCTTCGCAGTCGCTTTGGGCTTGGGCTGCTCGGTTCAGGTGGCCGCCCAAAGCGATCCACTGCCATCATGGAACGACACGCCGACGAAGCAGGCCATTGTCGAGTTTGTCGGCCGGGTCACCAAAACTGGCGGTGCGGATTTTATTGCACCCGCCGAGCGCATTGCGACGTTTGATAACGACGGCACGCTTTGGGTCGAACAGGCGATGCCGAACGCGAATAGGCCTACGATGAAACGTTGCGACGAATTGAAGCAACCGGTAGCCGTGACCTATTCGAAACGTACCTTTTGCTTTGTGCATCCTAGGGTTTTGTGTCATCTTCCGTACACAGGAGCTGCGCAGCTCCCGGCCTAAAATATGTCTGATTGTCGCTATCGTAGGTTGCATCGGCGAGCTTACAGGAGTGCATTTCGGTCGCGGGCCCAATTCGACCCGTCGATAGGTCCCGGCGATCATCGGCAAGCAAGACGCCGGTCATCGCGTCGCATTCAAGGAAGGCGCGGCCCAATAGTCAGTTTTCAGTTTCGGCAAATCCAGGAGTACGGAAATGCCTTCGAGCAGGGTACTTAATTTTACCGATCCGTTTGCCTATCAATCGGCTTTTCGTTCCGTGGACGCCGAGCTTTTCCCGACCGCGAAGGGGAAATTCCGTGCCGAGTTGACTCAGGTCAGCTTGAGCAAGCTCTGGGTACACGGCGCTCACGAGGATCTGCCCCGAGTTTACATCGGTATGGTCAAGCCGCATCGAGCAGCGATCGGCTTTCTCACCAGGCCAAACCAGCCGCCGATGCTGCACTGTGGCATGGCGGTCTGCCCGGGCGATATCATCATCAACGACAATGATTTGATGTATCGGCGGACCGAGGCCAACTGCGATTGGGGGTCGATGTCTCTACCTAGGGACGATTTCGACGCGACTTGCCAAGCGCTAGCGGCCACGAAACCGTTCCAGAAGCATATCGTTAGGCCAGCTCCCGAGCTGATGTCACGACTGCTGCGGATTCATGAGATGGTCGGACAGCTCGCCAAAATCACTCCGGATATTCTTTCTCTGCCCGAGGTGGCTCGCGCGCTGGAGCAGGAGCTAATTCTTCTAATGACCCGGTGCCTGACCGTGGGTTGCTCCTCTGGAATGACTGGCGGCGGCCGTCGCCACGACAAGATCATCGCCCGGTTCGAAGGATACCTGGAGGCACATCCCGGGCGGCCCCTGTATCTGACAGAGATTTGCTCAGCGATTAACGTGGCGGAACGAACGCTGCGCGTCGCCTGCGAGGAGCATCTGGGCATGGGCCCAATTCGCTTTCTTTTCCTGCGAAGAATGCATCTTGTCCACCGCGCGCTTCAGCAGGCGGATCCGTCGGCCACAACCGTCACGCGACTAGCGACCGATCACGGCTTCTGGGAACTGGGGCGCTTCGCGGTCGCCTATCGTGCCTTATTTGGCGAGTCACCATCGGAATGCCTGCGACGGCCCCCAGACGATCGGCCACTATATCGTGATCGCGCGCTATCACGTGAGAGTCGGTTTTTGCATAGTTGAACTGTTGCTGATCGCCGCCGACAACACTCCGGGGCCAGAAGTGTCTTCTGCTATGCCATCTGTCATCTGAGCTGTGAGCTTTTGTTAGAGTTATTCGGGAGAGTTGAAGTGCCTTGGAGCAAATCTTTCACCTTCACGGACCCATATCCGTATCAGGCGGCTCTTCGCATCTCGGATGTAGAAATCTTTCCGACAGCAAAAGGGAAATTTTGCGCTGAGCTGATGCAAATCAACTTGAACAAGCTCTGGATGCAGCGCGGTCGCGAGAACCTGCCGCATGTGGTCGCTGGGACAAGTCAGGCCCGTTCGAAAGGCGATTTCGTTTCTTACCAAAGAACGGGAGATGGTGTACTGCGGCCAACAAGCTTCGCTTGGCAGCATTATCATACAGAAAACCGACGTCCGGCATCGGCGAAATGGAGCTGACCGCAATTGGGGATCGATGTCTCTGACCTACAGTGATTTCGATGCTGCGTGCAAGGCCATAAGCGGGTGGCGAATTTCCGGAAGAGACGCTCAAGGTCGTGGTTCGACCGGACCATGAGCTTATCTCGCGGCTGTTGAAGTTGCATGAGACGGTCGGAGATATTGCGGAAAACGACGCCGACATTCTTGCGTTGTCCGAGATATCTCGTGCGTTGGAACAGCAGCTGATCCACCTGATGATCAGGTGTCTGACCGACACTGAGATTTCGAAAATCTCCGGCGGCGTTCTTCGTCACGAAATCATCGTGGCGCGGTTTGAAGAATTACTGGAAGCCAACCCCGACCGGCCGTTGTATTTGACGGAGATTTGCGCCGCGATCGGCGTCGCGGAGCACGCTCCGCGTCGCCTGCGACGAGCATCTGGGAATGGGCCCAATCCGCTATCTCTCCTTGCGAAGAATGCATCTTGTCCGCCGCGCACTCTTGCGCGCTGATCCTTCGACAACCACCGTCACTCGGCTTGCTACTGACCAGGGTTTTTGGGAGCTCGGTCGCTTCTCGGTCGCCTATCGCGCCTTATTTGGCGAGTCGCCCTCGCAAACGTTGCGTCGGCCCGCAAGTGCGCGGCCCGTATTTCTGAATCGTCCGCCATCGCTGGAGGGCTTCGCCTATCAGTAAGCGTTTCGAGCAGAGCTCTATTGGGCCTGACGGCGTGCGCAGAACGCTGTGACCGTTTTTTTCGGATTGATCAGTTACTTCGTAATCAAGTGCCGGGTTGGCGTCGCTTCGGTGGGTGCCGCCGGCGAGATCGCAAACGTCAGCCACGTGTTCCAGCCCGCTGGACGATTCTCCTGGTCGAATTCCCCATACGCCTTGAGGTTCAGATATCCCTGCATGTTGCCGACGGGGAAGATATAGCCAACCTGTGGACCCACCCCGAGTACTCGGGATCTGAAACCACCGAGGAGCGGACTTCCACCAGTATCGTCCGAGACCTGTTGATAGGCGTATCCAACGAGACCGACGAAGACCTGTTTCGAAAGAAATTGTGCCGCGCTCCAGTCAAAATGGAAATCGACACCGCTCTGAACCTGCGTATCGGGATTCTTGAAATTGTAGGTGAATCCGGCAACACCGGAGAAGGTGTGCCCCGTCGCCGGATTCAAATAAGTGTAGCCGCCGCCGCCGTCGATTGCGCCGTGACCGATGCCGATGTTGGCGAGACGGTTCGGATCGTAGGCGCCGACAGGAATGTCCCCGGTCGCGTAGGTCATGAAGTTATGAACGCCTGAGTTCCACTTCAGTGTCATCATCGGATACAGATCGCCGACTGATGTGATCGAATCTGAAATGCTTCCCATACGCGTTGCGGCAAATGCTCCTATACCTGTGGTCAATGTCCCGTCGATGGTGGCAGCCGATCGGCCGAATAGACCGGTGACACCCATCGAAAATTGCCCGCCGAGCACCGGGCTTGCGAACGTATAGGTTGGATTCAACAAGATGAGATCGGCTTGTGCGTGCAAACTTGCGTTGAAGCTGACATTAACGGTCGGCGAGAACCTGCCGATCTGGATCTCTCTTGCCGCGGCCACGGCGCCGAAAGCCGATACGGTGGTGTGATAATAGACCGCCCCCAGCGACCAGCCCGGCACCCCCGGAACCGCCGGGAGACTGTCGACTTGCCCGGGCAGCCAGAACGAAACGCCACTTTCGTCGGCGCGGGAAATTTCGGGAGAAAGCGCAAGTAGCGCGCCAAGTGCGTAGGCGCCCAGACGGAGAAACCGAAGGTTGTACTTTAAATCCGAAAGATCTTGCTGCACTCGTTGTCCCCGGTCCGAGATCGACACCAATCCGTAATCCGCCGAGTCTGAATGCCGATATCTTCTACCGATATTTTCTAGGACGCTATGCAGAAACGGCAAAATGCGAAAATCTATTTCGTATGATGCTTTGATGCAACATCCTGCGTTTCTTCGCTGAGGGCGAATCATCTCGTGCCGGCTGATCTAAGTACTGGCTGAAGCCTTCCGAGCGTTGGAGAAGTATCAGAGAAAACGAACGCTAGCTTCCGAAGTCGCATAGCTGGACTGAAGCTGATCCCCCATCCTGCGAGTTTGACGATTGCCGTTGCCGATGGCACGGCTAACGGGACAGGGCTGATGGCGGAGAGCGGCACGGTCAGTTTTGCCAGCTCGGACGACTACTGCGCCGCCATGAGAGCTGGGGCGGTCAACCTCACCTTAACCCGGGGCGGGAACTTCAATGCCCGCCTGACCTGGTTGAACCTTGGCCATCTCCAAGTGCTTCATGGCTACGAAAATCTGCCGCGCATCGGCTTTTTCTCGCTGTCATCGGAGCCGGCGTTTGTTTCGTTTCCAACCAACGTGGGTGCGCCCCTGATCTACGATGGAATTGGTTTGCAGTTTGGCGACGTCGTGTTCCACAGCCGCGGTGAGCGAATGCATCAGCGGACCGATGGAGAGGGGGCATGGGGACTGATATCGCTCTCGCCGGAATGGTTCGCCGCTTGCAGTGCGGCCCTAACTGGAATGAGCATAGCCTCGCCATCGGAAGGCCGGGTATTGCGTCCGCCGAAGTCAACCGCCAGACTGCTGCTCGGACGCTACTCAAAGATCTGTCGTCTCGCCGAAACGAAACATCAGCGGGTCGCAAACCCGGAAGTTGCGCGAGCCCTCGCGCAGGAATTCGTCTGAGCTTGCCTGAGCTCTGCTCGGCGATAGGCGTGCCGGAACGAACGTTGCGAGCGTGCTGCAGTGAATTCCTGGGAATGAGTCCGACGCGATACCATTTGCTGCGACGATTGAACCTGGCGCGCTCGGCGCTGCGGCGTGCCAATCCGGAAACGACAAGCGTCGCGGAGATTGCTCGAAACCACCAGTTCCTCGAGCTTGGGCGCTTCGCGGTCGCCTATCGCACGGTCTTCGGCGAAATGCCGTCGTTCACGTTGCGAAGCCCGCGGGTCAAAACGGCCTAATCAGAACATTTCTACCGAACTAACATAGTGCGGAGAGTGAGCTGGCGCCTGCTAGCGAGAAGTTCGGCAATCTCCCGATTTTATCAAACTACCGCTGCTCAAGCCCGGCGAGTAACGTGTTCTCGTCTCGCGAACCTTTTGTGTCACAATTGCATAGTACAAGCGTCAGGCGTGTGACAGACTATCCCTGCGGCATCAACAAACAATCCGGGAACGCCTTGGGCCGTAAAGTGGCTCGGAGTCAAACATCGATTGCCCGAGGTCATGATGCAGGATGAACATTTGACCGTCGACGAGTGCGACGAAATCGCAGAAGCACTGCGCCAGGATGCTGCTTGCTTACCAAGCGGGTTGGAGAAAGAGAACCTGTTGAAGCTGGCGGAGGGCTACCGCGACCTCGCGAACGCAAAAAGGATGGTTCTTCGCAAAGTAAATTAGGTTGCTCGTGGTAAAGCGCGCTGGCGAGCAACTTCAGCAGCGCGACTGGCAACACATCCCATAGGTGGGAGCTTCCAAAGGGGTGTGGGGCTGACCCACACCGGAATGGACGCCAAGAGGCCGATTACACCGGCGTTTGGTGAGAACGCAGTGGCACCGTCTGACATTCCAAGGCGAAGCGACTCGCGGCTAGCGCCATTTGGAAGCTTTAGACGCAGCTCATCAGCCCCAGCGTGAGCACGTGAATTTTGAGTTATGTACTACGATGGCGCCACGATCTGTTAGAACCGCTGGCGCGCATCGTCTCAATCGTCTTTCCCGCACTTCTTGCCTCGGGCGCTTTCGACACCCGTTTCTGCCGAAAATGCATAGCGCGTAAAGCGAATTAGGCGGAGCAAGAGTCCGACGAGTTTCGGTACGTCGGTAATCACCGTCAACGCACAACCCTACAATCGCTCCGGTTTGAACAAGACGGATTTCGGGTGATCCGAGGGCAGGTAGGGCAAAAGGCTGTTAGAGGCTGCAGCGGATGAAGAAAGGCTGTACTTCAATGACAAATTGCGATGTCACGTCAAACTCGTTTCTGTTACTGGACCTAAAAAGGGGGTTGGACCATGAAATGTAGCAATCGGTCGTTCGGGGTCGTCTCCGTACTCTTCGCAGTGCTTCTGCTTCTGTCATTGTCTTCACTGGTCGTGAGTACGGGAACACTCAATGCGCGCGACGCGGATGCCGCGTCGTTCACCTTCGCGGCGGCTCAAACCGTCAAACAGCAATGCAGAAATACCTGTCGTGCGCGATATCGCGACTGCCTGTCCTTGAAGCAAATATCGTCCTTTGAGTGTCGGGGCGTTTATCAGGATTGCACCCGATACACTTGCACCGGTTTAGGACCAGGATGACCGGCGCGCCTTTTGCCGCCGTCAGCGAGCCAGCGGCGGCGCCAGCGCTCGGCCTCGCCATCCCGCCGGCTCTGCTCACTTGCGCCGATGAGGCGATTGAACCAGAGGGCACAAAGCGGATTCAACGCACCGAAGGTAGTGATCTCCGCTGCTTGGGGCAAAGCGCGGTCGCATTAGCCAGCGTTAGAGAGGCCCATGCGGGAGATAGTCAGAGGCAAACAAGAGATGATTCGAACAGCAGAGGGCGATGCGATGGATTCCTCATTTGGTTTGTTGGACGGATTCGCTTTTGTGGTGTTCGCGGTTCTGATCTTTGTAGGAGTGATCATCGTCGTCAGCTTGGGCAAACTGCCAGGCCAGCTCGCGCAGAAATGGAATCATCCGCAGGCGAGCGCTATAAACGCGATGAGCTGGATCGGGATCGCGACCGGCGGATTGCTTTGGCCGGTCGCGTTCATTTGGGCGTTCACGACGCCCTTTGGCGCCAAATTCCCGGTTAAGGACGAAAGAAACCCGAGTAGCGCAGCGGAATCCGACGTCGCCGCAACGCGTTTGACGGCACTGCGCAAACCTTCGGACAAGGAGACGCGCCCGTGATCGCATTTCTGATCATTGTCTACGTTGCCATCGTTCTCGTGTTGTTCAAGGTCCTGCGGATCAAGCCCACGGCTTATGTGATCGCGGCCATGATCGTTGCAGGCGTATTCATGATCGGCGGCGTCGTGGTGGTCTGGACGCAGGCAGCGCCCATCACGGACAAAATGGTGACAAGCCAATACGTAGTGCAGCTCGTTCCCTATGTGAAAGGGCAAGTCAAAGCGATTTACGCCCAGGCGCTTCAACCCATGAAGAAAGGCGAACTGCTGCTGGAGATTGACCCGGCGCCGTATGAATACACGGTGAAGCAGGTCGAGGCGCAACTGGCTACGTCGAAGGCAAACGTCAAACAAGCCGAAGCGGCGCTGGCAACGGCAAATGCGGCGGTACCGAATTCGCAAGCCAATCTCGACAAGGCGAAGGCGGCGGACGAGTTGGCCAAAACCCAGGAGCAAATTGCCCTCAACATTCAGCGGGCGGACAAGGCCGCCATTAGCCAGCTCAATGTGGCCAAGGCGACGCAAGAACGTGAGCAGGCAGACGCGGCCGTTCAACAGGCCGTAGCCGGCGTCGTGCAAGCGCAGGCTTCTGCGCAACAGGCGGCGGCCGCGGTGCAGGTCGCGCAGAGCAGCGTTCCTGCGGTCGAGGCTCAACTGCAGGACGCGCGGTTCAACCTTGCCCAATGCAAGATGTTGGCACCCGGCGACGGCTATGTGGTCAACTGGCAAGTGCAGATCGGAACCATGCTGGTACCCGCGCCGATTGCCGCGGCCGGAACCTTCGTCAATGTGTCCGATACCGCCGTCGCCGCGGTATTCCCGCAGAACTGGCTCGCCAACGTCGAACCCGGCAACGACGTGGAGATGGTCCTCAACCCATACCCCGGTCGACTTTTCCTGGGAAAAGTTGATTATGTGATTGCCGCAACCGGGGGTGGTCAGTTTACAACAAGCGGTACGATCCCCAATGCCGCCAGGATCGGGTCCGATGGGCTTTACGCGGTGCGGATCAATTTCACGGACCGTGCGGTGGCCAGCAAGCTGTCTCTCGGGTCCGGTGGATCGGCGACGATCTACACCAACAAGGGCAAGGCCACGCACGTCATCTCGAAGGTCGCGATCCGAATGAAGAAATGGCTGTTGTACGTCATGCCCTCGGTGGAAAAGCCGTCGTAAGGAGCAATTTTGGGAGTGACTGGACACGAATTAGTTGCAATTCGACGTGCGTGGATGGGGAACGAGGTTTTGGTCACGCAGTATCAATCGCCAGTTGTTCGGCGGCGTCATATCGCCAGTGCGCTCGGCGGCGTACCTTATTGGATAGTTGCAGGAGCGTTTCTTCTGCCGATAGCGGCATGCACCGTTGGGCCGAATTTCACAGCGCCTGTTGCCCCGCTTGCCGAGAAATTTCGTGACGTAAACAACCGCTCTGTCCAGTCCGGTCCGCGAGAGTACGAGCGTTGGTGGGAAGGCTTCCGGGATCCAACCCTCAATAAGCTGATCCAAATTACGTACAATCAGAACCTGACATTGCTAAGCGCAGGGACCCGCGTGCTGCAGGCACGTGCGGTGTTGGGAATAGCCATAGGCATAGCTTATCCGCAGGTGCAGCAAGGTGTGGGGTCGGTCCTCAACAACAAGAGCAGCGCGGCCACGCCGCTGTCGCCGCCAAACGCGACACCTTCGTATTTTTGGACGGATGCCCTTGCCGCGCAAGTGGCCTGGGAACTGGATTTTTGGGGAAAATTCCGCCGCGGCGTGGAATCGGCCGATGCAGCTTATCTGGCATCGATCGCATCTTACGACGGCGTGCTGGTATCGCTTCTGGCCGATGTCACCGCGACCTACATCGGCATTCGTACGACAGAACAGCTAATCCGAATCGCGCGCGACAATGTTCGAAAGCAGGAGCAGGCGCTCAGCATCGCGAAAGCAAAATACCAGGGTGGGGGGACCTCGGAGCTTGATGTTTTCCAAGCCACAAACGTCCTCGAACAGACGCGGGCGGCGATACCGCAGCTAACCATTCAGTTACAGCAGGGAGAAAATGCTCTTTGCGTTCTACTAGGCGTCCCGCCCCAGTCGCTGGGGATGGTGCTGTCACGGTCGGTGGGCCGCATACCGTCGCCACCGCGCACGGTCGTTGTCGGCATCCCTGCGGACTTGTTGCGCCGCAGGCCGGACGTCCGCGCTGCTGAACTTGCGGCATTGGCACAGAGCGCCCAGATTGGCGTAGCAGAGACGCAGCTCTATCCGGCAATCAGTATCACGGGGACCTTCGGCGGCTCGGCCAGTACCGCCAACGGTCATACTCTCGCCGACGTCGTCAACTGGAAGGGAGTGGCCTATGCCGCCGGTCCATCATTCCAGTGGAATCTCCTCAACTACGGACAGATCACCAACAATGTTCGGCTGCAGGATGCGAAGCTCCAACAATTGCTGGTCGACTATCAGAACACCGTGTTGAGCGCTCAGCAGGAAGTGGACAACGGGCTTGCGACCTATTCACAATCAGTAAACCAGGCCGCGTTCCTGCGTCGTAGCGTTCAGGCAGCAAATGGTGCCCTCAAGATTGCGCTGGAGCAATATGAGCAGGGCGCCACGTCATTTACTACCGTGCTGACCGCGGAGCAGAATCTTTTTCAGGCGCAGAGCAGCCTCGCCGGCGCGTTGGCCAATGTCCCGCTCGGACTTACCGCGGTGTTTCGGGCGCTCGGGGGAGGATGGCAGATACGGGTGGATAGCAACTTCGTGACTGCGGCGACGGTGGAGCAGATGCGCACGCGCACGGACTGGGGAAATTTGCTCCCGCCGGTGAACGAACCGCAACGTCCGGCGCCCGGTCTCCCCGGTCCGGAGGATATCGGACCGACGGTCCGACCTCCGGAATGGTGATTGCGAAGGCAGGGGCTCGCGCCGTCAAGGAGCGTGCTGCTCTGCCGTGAAGTGCAGGTGACGTGGTGAAGCGGGGATCACTTTCCGATTCACCGCTTGCGGCCTTCGGCCGCCGTATCTCCGCAGCCCCGGAAAAGCAAGCGCTTCGGGGTTCTCGTTCGGCTTCGCAACGGCTAAACGATTTCGTCTGCGACAAGGAAGTTGAGCCCTTAAAGCGCGCTCGCGCTGACCCGAGATATAGCGCCGTTGCGTTGGAATGTTAGCTGCGATCATCTCGCGAGGGCCATCCCGGTAAAGCCCGCACACTCATTTTCTCCGCCGGAATCGCATAGCGCGACCTCGGTGATCGCCGCTATCCTTTTCGATAGCACCAAGGTAAGCGCCTTTCGCCCGTACGGATTCCGTCCTCTTCTGCCGCGCACTCTACACTTTATGCAAAGGCATAGCAGAGGGACTGACGCTAATCGAACGGAAGCGGATTTTCACGGCGATAAGGGCAACTTAACGCGATGGAGGTGTGTCACCATGGCAGACACTGCATTGCTCCCTCAAAAATCGAGCATCTGGTGGATCTTTTTGCTCCAGGGATTTGCCGGAATTGTTCTGGGCCTCATGCTCATCACCGAGCCTGGTGCCACGGTCGTAGCGCTCACGACTGTACTCGGCTTCTACTGGCTGATCACAGGTCTGCTAGGGTTGGTCCAGGTGTTTGTGGACCGCTCAACAACTTGAGCTGAATCCTGCGGGCAATTCAGGCGGCGACGTGGTGCGCTGTTGCTGGAGGGCATCGTCGATTGTCATCGCAATCCAGGCCGGACCCGAAAGGCCCTGTTTCTCTGCCACGCTATTGACCGCGTCGACGACATCAGGCGTCAGCGGAACGTTGATGATAATATCCAAACCACTCTCGAGGCTATAAACCAACCTCGTCACCTGACCGGTGAAGCGTCGAACAAGGGCGGCTTTCTCTGCTTCGGTGAGCGGCGCTTCTCGGACGACCATTAGACAGTAGGCGCCGACAAGATGGTCGATCATCAAGCTCTTAGACACGCCATCGCGCCGAAGTGTTGCGATAGTGGCGTTGAGCCGTTCGATATTTTTCATCGTGTTTACATCGGGAAGCAGACCTCTGATCTGCTCGAGCTTGGCCGGATCATTGGGGTTGGAAGGCAAGGGGCATTGGAATTGCTCTGCACCGAGAGCAGGTAACACCATGCACGTGGAAAGAGCGAAACTTAGCGCGAATGCTGTCTTGATCATGACGCGTCTCCTTCGCTGGGTTTAGCTGTCCATTTTCATAGAGGTGCTGTTGGACCGCTCAAATCTCTTACAATCGAAAATGTCCACCGAAGATCGGCACTTGGCGTCTACGGCCAACCAGATACAAAGTGAAGAGAACAGCGAGCAGCCCATCCATTATCGCAATGGCCGCCGTCGCGGACGTACGCGCCAGCTTCCCGAAGGATATTAGTACGAAGGCGACGGTTGGTGTAATAGTGCAAGAGCAGATGCATGGTCGCCTCCCAATTGCTGGACGTCGGATTCCTGAGTTTCGCTGTGACACTGCGGGCCTCGCGACGATCGAATATCCGCCAGAATGATACGTGGCGAGTTCGAGCTCTATCGAACTGTGGTCCGATAGAGCTCGCGTCATTCGTGCTGACTCAGTCGCAAGGCGGGTAGGGGTAGTAGCCGCAGGCTGCCCCGTAGGGATAATTCGTCGCAGCACCTGCCGCCGCCGCACCCAGCGCGGCCGCACCTACCGCAGCAGCTGCATATGGCGCGCCACGATACCAGGCACCGCTGCGCCCCAGAGCAGGAACGCGATGATCATGCAGCCGGTTCGATTGTCCATGGTCATGAACAACTCCTTGCTTTCACTGCCCAAGCGCACGGGTGAGATTGGGCCCGACTGCGCAACGTTAATGTCGCTCCCGTGAGGCTGACTATGCAGATTCGGAATCGCTCAAGGAGCGAGCGGCTTTAGGCGCCGGCTGCTGCGACGACCACTCCATATCGAAGCCGAGGAAATACTGAGGTGCGCCCTAGCGGTAGCAAGTCGCGTTGCAGTCGCAGTCAAGGAGGTTTCTCGCAAGAGCGCTCGGCGGACAAGGTGCATTCTGCGCAAACCGCAGGTGACGGAGGCCCCGCTCGATCGCCGCGATCACACAGAGCGGTGCCATCGACGTCTTTGTGCGCCAGGCGTTTCGGACAATCGGCGCCTTCGAAAATCGCCGTCCGCTTTCCAATATGCCGGAACTGCATAGTCGACGCTGAGCACTTCCCTCATACTCGCTGCGTTGAACGACGCGGCGTTCCAAATTGCGTTGCGGGCGCAGCGATGGGAAGGACCAGGCGATGAAGGAGTTCCACACTGCTACGCTGGTCCGTGCACAAGGTCTGGCCTCCGAGATGTCCCGTCACTCCGATATGGTCTGGATCTCCGGTGGCACCTTCCGCATAGCGTCGGACAGGCACTACGCCGAAGAGGCGTTGGTCCACCGCGTGACGGTCGACGGCTTCTGGATCGATCGCACCCCGCTCACAAAGCGCCAATTCCGCAATTCTTTGCGTGCAACGGGCTATGTGACTTACGCCGAGATCGCACCTGATCCGAAGGACTATCCGGGCGCTCTGCCTCATGTGCTGAAGGCGGGATCGCTGGTTTTCAATCCGCCAGGAGCAGCGCCATGAGCGATGCCACTCCGCAGGAACTGGGTATCCTGGCCAAGCTGGTCCTCCTGCTCGCCGTCGTGCTGATTGTCGCCGGCGTGGTGTGGCACGGCGTTACAAGCGAAACCTTACGACGATTCTGGCACGACCTGGTGGAACGGCCGGACGCGCCGATGAGATTCCGCTTCTACCTGCAGCCGCTGATGGCTGCGATCGCCGCCATCCACGATGGACGCGAGGACGCGCGGGCCGGCCGCTCTCCGTATTTCATGACGGTGCTGCGCAATCGGCAGGAACGCGTTGGACGGCTGCGCGAGGGATTAAACGCGAATCCGAGGGCTCGTTTTGCGCATCGCGCGGTCGCGCATCCGTACATCGCGCGGTGAGGGCACCGACATGAATCGTCAGCAATAAGGAGCCCGGCATGGCAGACTCACACTCCGCCCCAAGCGCTGAAAGGTTCGAGGTAAGAGTTACCGCAGACACCCACTTTGGCTGGATCCGCACCCGCCTGAGCGTCGAGCGCACGATGATGTCGTGGATACGGACGGCAGTCTCGCTGATCGGCTTCGGCTTCGCAATCGTCCAGTTCTTCGAACGCTTCGAACAGATGCCCGGAGCCCGACCTGCCGATTATCCAAGCGCGCCGCGGGACCTCGGGCTGGCACTGATCTCATGCGGCGTCCTGTCGCTACTCATTTCGGTTTGGCAGTACTTGTGGGGCATTCGTTACCTTTGGAGCGGAACGTTCGCCCCAGTTGCCGGACTGACAAGGGAGGGAATGCATACACCCGTTATCGCCATCGCCGTCCTCCTCATCGGCATCGGCGTGTTTGCTTTCTTTGCCGTGCTGCTGCGCTTTGTGTAGCCGCCGGGGAAATCGCGAGTGAAAGGGGTTTCGCAATGACCGAGTCAAGTCCGACCATCGTAGACAGGTTCATGAGCATGAGCATGAAAGCGAAGCTCTTACCTTCGCAGGGGGGTTGCCCCTCGACAGTGGAAAACCTGCTTGTAAGCAAACAAGAGAGGCGCAAATGAACCGCAGACTCGAACTCTTCGCCATCGTGCTCTTTGCGCTAAACGCGGGCGTGGCGGGCGGAGGTGTCACCTCCGCGCTTGCGGACGAGGCCGGAATTGAGGTGGACCTCGGTGAGCTGCGCGGCGAAGTCCTGTCGCTCTTTGCGCGTCGGGGTGCCATAGCGACGGAAACGAACCCGAATTACAAGGGCGCTACGGCGCCTGCGCCTGCGGCTCCTCCCTCGCCGGCCGTCGCGGACTGGCCGAGCTACAACAAGACGCTCACTTCCGAGCGCTTCTCCGACCTCAGCCAGATCAACACGAAGAATGTCGGCAAGCTCAAGGTGGTGTGTACCTACGACACCTGGCGATTAACGGCCTTCGAGACCGGTCTTCTGATGGTCGAGGGCGCGCTCATCGGCACAACCGAATTCGATATTTTCTCGATAAACCCGGCGACCTGCGCCGAGAACTGGCGCACGCACGAGGAATATCCGGCCTACCTTCTGCCGACCAATCGGGGCGCGGCGTACCTCGACGGCATGTTGTTCCGCGGCACACAGGACGGGCGCGTGCTGGCCTATGACTTCAAAACTGGCAAGCGGCTCTGGGAGGCGACGATCGGGGACGCGAAAAAGGCCGAAGATGTGCCGGCAGCACCGATCGCCTGGCAGGGTCTCGTCTTCGTCGGCAACGCCGGCGGAGACTTCAAGGGCGGCAAAGGGCACATGTACGCGCTCGACGCCAAGACCGGCAAGATTGTGTGGCAATTCTTCCTCGTGCCCAAGACCGAGGGCGATATAGTTCGCGGGCCCCTGGGCGCCACGCCGCTCGACAATTCGACTTGGAAAAACCCGCCCGGCGCTCCGATCAGCGGCGGGGGAACCTGGACCTCTACGACCTTGGACCCGGCTTCTGGGCTCTTGTATGTGCCCGTCGGCAATCCCGCGCCCGACTACAACAACAGCGTCCGCCAGGGGGACAATCTCTTCGCCGGCTCCGTCGTTGTCCTCGATGCCAAGACCGGCGCTTACAAGAACCATTTCCAGCTTGTGCCCAGGGATTGGCACGACTGGGACGTCTCCAACCCGCCGGCTCTGATCAAGTCGAGGGGAGGCAAGAGGCTCATGGCGGTGGCGCCGAAGGACGGACACCTTTATGG
>VAZG01000328.1 GCA_005885285.1 Alphaproteobacteria bacterium
CCGCAGCACAGCTTATGCGAGAAAGCAGAACCACGATGCAGCGCTCGCCGACTATAACCGGGCGATCGAGATGACGCGACGCAAAATACAATCCGGCGATCGCCCGCTGCAGTAGGGTGCTTCGCGACAGCGGGCGGGGTTGTCCCTCCGCACCGCCGCGCGGATAGGCGGATGGGAGCAAGCGGCAAATCGCCGAGTGTCACTCCCCCTCGTCGCTCGCCAATACGCCCTTCACCGCTCTTGCCCAGCCCTTGAGTTTCCGCTCACGCGTGGCCTGGCTCATCGCCGGCTTGAAGCGGTGCTCGAGTCGCCAGTTGTCGGCGAATTTTGCGGGCTCGGGATAGACGCCGGCCTGGAGACCCGCGAGATAGGCGGAGCCTAGCGCGGTGGTTTCCTGGATCATCGGGCGATCGACCGGCGCGTCGAGCAAATCGGCCAGGCGCTGCATGGTCCAGTCGGACGCGGTCATGCCGCCGTCGACGCGCAGCACGACGTTGGCGGCCTTGGCCTCGGGCCAGTCGGCGCGCATCGCCGCCCACAGGTCATAGGTCTGGTAGCAGACGCTCTCCAGCGCGGCATGCGCGAGCTCGGCGGGGCCGGTGTTGCGCGTCAGCCCGAACAGCGCGCCGCGCACGCGCGGATTCCAATAGGGCGCGCCGAGGCCGACAAAAGCCGGCACCAGATAGACCGATTGCGTAGAGTCCGATTGATCGGCGAGCGGGCCGGTCTCGGCCGCCTGCTTGATGATGCCCAAGCCGTCGCGCAGCCATTGCACGGAAGAACCGGCGACGAAGATTGAGCCTTCGAGCGCGTAGGTGCGCTTGCCGTCGAGCTGATAGGCAATCGTCGTCAGCAGCTTGTTCTTCGAGACAACCGGCGTCGCGCCCGTGTTGAGCAAGGCGAAGCAGCCGGTGCCATAGGTCGACTTGATCATGCCGGGCGAGAAGCAGGCCTGCCCGATGGTGGCGGCTTGCTGGTCGCCGGCTATGCCTGCGATCGCGATCGGCCCGCCGAACAAATCAGCGACGCTGTCGCCGAAATGGTGCGAGGAGTCTTCCACCTCTGGGAGCATCGAGCGCGGCACGCGCAG
>VAZG01000329.1 GCA_005885285.1 Alphaproteobacteria bacterium
GGCTCGTGGCCTTCGTTCTTTAGCCTTGCGCAGATGTCGGCGGTGCGGCGGTCCTGCCAGACGATGGCACGGTGCACGGCTTGGCCTGTGGCGCGGTCCCAGACCACGGTGGTTTCGCGCTGGTTGGTGATGCCGATCGCGGCGATGTCTTTCGCGGCAAGCCCGGCCTTGATCAGCGCCTCGCGGCAGGTCGCGATGGTGGAGGTCCAGATGTCCTCCGGCTCGTGCTCGACCCAGCCGGAGGCCGGGAAATGCTGCGGGAATTCTTGTTGCGCGCTGGCGGCGATGGAAATGTCGCCGCGAAACACGATGGCGCGTGAGGATGTGGTGCCCTGATCGATGGCCAGCACGAAGGACATGATGTGGTTTCCTGGCGTTTGCTTCCCGGGTTGTGTTTGCGCCAAGGCAAGCGGATTGGGGATGGTTCGTCAATATGGCTGCAACGGCGAGCCTCTTCCCTTCTCCCCTTGTGGGAGAAGGTGGCGCGGACGCAGTCCGCGACGGATGAGGGGTATGTATCCGCGGAGAGAGACCCCTCACCCGCCTTCGATGCTTCGCATCTCAGGCACCCTCTCCCACAAGGGGAGAGGGTGAAGAAAGATACACCGCCACCGTCGTCGCCCCGCCTTCGACCCCGTCACACCAACCCGCCGCTCTCGGTGACGCGGCGCAGATGATAGTCGGTGTCGCCAAAGGTGTTCTCGATCATGGTCAGGCGCTTGAAGTAGTGGCCGATCTTGGCCTCCTGAGTCATGCCGATGCCGCCGTGGAGCTGGATCGCCTGCTGGCCGACGAATTTTGCCGACTTGCCGATCTGCACTTTCGCCGCCGCGACCGCGGTGGCGCGCTCCTTGGCGTCGTCGAAATCGCTCGCCATGGTCGCAAACATCGACATCGAACGGGCCTGCTCGACCGCGACGAACATGTCGGCGGCGCGGTGCTGCAAGGTCTGAAAGCTGCCGATCGGCACGCCGAACTGTTTTCGCGTCTTGAGATATTCGACCGTGGTCTTGAGCGACTCGTCCATCGCGCCGACGGCTTCCGCGCACATCGCGGTGCGGGCTTCATCGACCACGCGCTCGATCAGCGGAAGCGCGTTTTCAGGGTCGCCGATCGCGGCCTCGCTGCCGACCTCGACGCCGGTGAAGGTGATGTCGGCGGCATGCAGGCCGTCCTGGGTCGGATAGCCCTTCCTGGCGACGCCTTTGGCGTTGGCTGCCACCGCGAAAACGCCGATGCCGTTTTTGTCGCGCTGGCCGCCTTTGGTGCGCGCGGTCACCAGCAGCGTGTCGGCGTTCTCGCCGTTGATCACGACGAATTTCTCGCCGTCGAGCACCCATCCCGCGCCCTTCTTCTTGGCGGAAGTGACGACGTCATTGAGATCGTAGCGCGAATTCTTTTCGAGCTGCGCGAACGCAAAGCTCTTGCTGCCGTCGATGATGGCAGGGATGTGGGCGGCCTTCTGCTCGGCCGAGCCGCCGTGGCGCAGGAGGCCGCCGGCGATCACCACAGTGGGCAGATAAGGCTCCAGCACCAGCGCTCGGCCTAGCGCCTCCATCACGATCATGGTCTCGACAGCGCCGGCGCCGAAACCGCCGTCGTCTTCGGCAAAGGGAAGCCCGAGCAGGCCCTGCTCGGCGAGCTTGCTCCAGATCGCCCGGCTCCAGCCGCCCTTCTCCGCCATGTATTTCTTGCGCGCATCGAAATCATAAGCATCGCTCAAGAGCCCGTCGACGCTCTCTTTAAGAAGCCGCTGCTCCTCCGACAAATCGAAATCCATGTTCTTGCTTCCTTGACTAGTCGTCACTCAAGCTGTCGCGGCGAGATGCTGGCCTCTTAAACCTCGCCCCGCCTGCGGGGAGAGGTATAGGCCGCGTATGGCGGCCGTTCTTGGAAGAACGCCGAAGCGAAGCTTCGGCTATGTCGCATCGTGAGATGCGATCCGGGTGAGGGGGACTCTCCGCGCATTCGGTGTTCGTGGAGACAGCCCCTCACCCTACCCTCTCCCCGCGAAGAGCGGGGAGAGGGAGGAGAGACTACAATCCCAGCACCGCCTTGGTGATGATGTTGCGCTGGATTTCGTTGGAGCCGCCGTAGATCGAGACCTTGCGGTTGTTGAAGTAGCTCGGCGCGATCTGCGCGGTCCAGTCCATCGCTTCGTTGCTGCCGTCGTCGCCATGCTCGTCGTAAGGTGCGGCGAACGGCCCGATCACTTCCATCAAAAGTTCGGTGGTGGTCTGCTGGATTTCCGAACCCTTGATCTTCAAGACCGACGATGCCGGGTTGGGCTTGCCCTTGCCGTGCTTGCCTTCGTCGGCGACGACACGCAGCTGCGTCAATTCAAGCGCCTTGAGCTCGATCTCGACCGCGGCGAGCTTCTCGCGGAAACCCTGGTCCTGGATCACCGGCTTGCCGCCGGATTCGACTTTCGAGGCCAATTCCTTGATGCGGCGGATGCGCTCCTTGGAGACGCCGACCCGCGCGATGCCGGTACGCTCGTTGCCGAGCAGGAATTTGGCGTAGTCCCAGCCCTTGTTCTCCTCGCCGACCAGGTTCTCGAGGGGCACCTCGACGTCGTCCAAAAAGACTTCGTTGACCTCATAGCCGCCGTCGATGGTCTGGATCGGACGCACCGTGATGCCCTTTGACCTCATGTCGACCAGGATGAAGGAAATGCCGGTCTGCTTCTTCGCCGCGGGATCGGTGCGGCAGAGGCAGAAGATCATGTCGGCGTATTGCGCGAGCGTGGTCCAGGTCTTCTGGCCGTTGACGACGTACTTGTCGCCCTTGCGTTCGGCCTTGGTCTTGAGCGAGGCGAGATCGGAGCCGGAGCCCGGCTCGGAAAAGCCCTGACACCACCAGTCGTCGACATTGGCGATGCGCGGCAGGTAATGCTTCTTCTGTTGTTCATTGCCGAAGGTGTAGATCACGGGACCGACCATGCTGACGCCGAAGGCGAGCGGCGCCGGCGCCGGATACATCTGCAATTCCTCGTTGAAGATGTAATGCTGCACCGAGCTCCATCCCGTGCCGCCATATTCCTTCGGCCAGTGCGACACGCCCCAGCCCTTCCTGTTCAGGATGCGCCACCAGGCGACCATCTCGTCCTTGGACAGATGACGGCCCTCGACCAGCTTTCGCCGGGTCTCGGGGGGCACGTTGGCGCGGAAAAACGTCCGCACTTCCTCGCGAAACGCCATTTCTTCCTTGCTGAAAGCGAGATCCATCGGATCCTCCTGTGAGCGCGTAAAACCTCTAGCCTGACACGACGTGTTGTTGCCTCGGCTGCGAGCGTTGCTGCCGACGCAGTTCATGACGCGACAATTTGCCGACCGGCGTGCGCGGCAATTCGTCGACAAACTCAAGTGCCGCGGGAAGCTCATGCTTGCCGAGCTTGCCGACGAGGAAGCCGCGCAAATCATCCAGCGTGAATGGCTTCGCATCCGCGCGCAGCTTGATGAAGGCTTTCGCCGCCTCGCCGCGGTACTCGTCGGGGATGCCGATGACAATCACTTCCTGCACCGCGAGGTGGGTATAGATCGCCTGCTCGATCATCTGCGGATAGACGTTGAAGCCGCCGGAGATGATCATGTCCTTCTTGCGATCGACCAGGTAGAAATAGCCGTCATCATCCATGTAGCCGATATCGCCGGTGAGGAAGCGGTCGCCGACAAAAGCTTCCGCGGTTTCCTCGGGCCGGTTCCAGTAGCCCTTGGTGACGTTGGGCCCGCGGATGCGGATCTCGCCGACTGCGCCTGATGGCATCAGCTTCGTGGGATCATCGAGCGAGACCACGTCGATCTCGATGCCCGGGAGCATCAGCCCGATCGAGCCCGGCTTGTCCGGCCCTTCCTTGGGATGCGCGGTGCCGGGCGAGCCGGTCTCGGTCATGCCCCAGCCGCTCTTCAACTTCATGCCGACGCGGCGCTCGAGGATTTTGGCGACTTCGACCGGCAGCGGCGCGCCGCCCGATGCGCATGTCACCAGCGAGGACAGATCGCGCTTGTCGAGATCGGGAAGGCTCGCAATCGCGATCCACATCGTGGGCACGCCCGGGAATGCCGTGGCGCGCCTGACTTCAATGTCGCGCATCACGGCTTCGACATCGAAGCGCTGATGCAGCGAGATCAGATGACCGCGCCGGATCGAGGACAACAGCACCACGGTCAGCGCGTAGATATGAAACAGCGGCAGCACGCAAATCACGCGCTCGATCGCGTCGCGCTCGGCCCGCGCGTGCCTGCCCCAGACGTCATAGATCGACACCGCGGAGGTTAGATTGCCGTGGCTGAGCATGGGTCGATGAATTGCACGAAAGTGACGATCGCGGGACTGTTCGGAATCGCAGCTTGCGGCGTGCCGGCCTTGCCCCAGCGATCGTCCTCGCAAACGATCAGGCGATCGAGCAGGCCCGTGTCCAGGAACTTCAGCGCCGTCGGCAGCAACGCTGACAGATTGCTGGTCACCAGCACCCGCGCGCCGGAATCGATGAGCTTGTGCGACAGCGCGAGCTCGCCGTCGAGCGGGGAGAGATGCACGATGCGGGCACCGGCCTTCAGGGCGCCGAAGAAGTTCGTCGGATGATCCGGCGTATTACCAAGGAACAGCGCGACGGAGGTACCCTTGCCGTAGCCGGCGCGGAGATAAGCTGCGGCCGCGACCTCGACCATCGCTTGCAACTCGGCGTAGCTGATCGGCCGGTCGCGGAATTCGATCGCCGGACGCGCCGAGAATTCACGCGCTGCGTCCGACAGCAGCTCCGGCAGCGTCCCCTGCGCGATCGGATCGTCCCAATGGACGCCTTCGGGATAGAATTGTTCGCCGGGATGGGTCATGCTCACCTGTCATTCCGGGGCGCGCGTAAGCGCGAACCCGGAATCTCGAGATTCCGGGTCTGGTCCTTTGGACCATCCCGGAATGACGAGTGGTTAAAGTCGCGCCCCATCAAGCCGCTTTCGCCGTCGCAGCCAGCGAGGCAAAGGTCTTGCCCTCGGCGGCGAGGCGCTTGAGCAGTGGCGCCGGCTCCAGCGAGGGGTCGTTGGTCTCCTTTGCATAGTAGGAGAGCCGGTCCGCGATGTGCTTCAAGCCCACCTGATCGGCATAATACATCGGGCCGCCGCGGTAGATCGGCCAGCCATAGCCATAGAGCCAGATCACGTCGATGTCGCTCGGGCGCGCCGCTACGCCCTCTTCGAGGATCCGCGCGCCTTCGTTGATCATCGGATACATCATGCGCTCGAGGATCTCCTCGTCGCTCACCGTGCGGCGTTTGCGCCCGAGCCGCTGCAAAGTCTCGTCGATCAGCTTTTCGACGTCTGGATCGGGCAGCGGCGCGCGCGAGCCGCCTTCGTATTTGTAATAGCCCTTGCCGGTCTTCTGGCCGAACCGTCCGGCTTCGCACAGCGCGTCGGCGATTTCCGACTTGATGCCGCGATCTTTCCGCGAGCGCCAGCCGATATCGAGGCCGGCAAGATCGCCCATCGCGAACGGGCCCATCGGCATGCCGAATTTGGTCACGACAGCGTCGACCTGCTGCGGCAGCGCGCCTTCGAACAGCAACTTCTCGGCCTGCTTGCCGCGCTGCGCCAGCATGCGGTTGCCGACGAAGCCATCGCAGACGCCGACCACCGCCGGCACCTTGGCGATCTTGCGCGCCACGGCGACGGCGGTCACCAGCGCGTCGGGCGCGGTCTTGGCGGCGCGCACGATCTCGCACAGCTTCATCACGTTCGCCGGCGAGAAGAAGTGCATGCCGAGCACGTCCTGCGGACGTTTCGTTTCCTTAGCGATTTCATCGATGTTCAGGTATGAAGTATTGGACGCCAGCACCGCGCCGGGCTTGGCGTATTTGTCGAGCTGGCCGAACACCTCCTTCTTGATCGCCATGGTCTCGAACACCGCTTCGATCACGAGATCAGCATCCCTGACGTTCTCGATGCCGACCACGCCCGTGATCAGGCCCATGCGCTTGGCTGGCGCGTCCGCAGGGATACCGCCGCGCGCAGCACTTGCCTCATAGTTCTTCGCCATCACGCCCATGCCGCGCTTGAGCTGCTCTTCGCCGGTCTCGATGAGCGTCACCGGAATCCCGGCATTGGCAAACGACATCGCGATGCCGCCGCCCATAGTGCCGGCGCCGATGATGGCGACGCGCTCGACGTTGCGCGGCTTGGTGCCCTCGGGCACGCC
The DNA here is from genome assembly GCA_005885285.1 of Alphaproteobacteria bacterium. Lineage (GTDB taxonomy): Bacteria > Pseudomonadota > Alphaproteobacteria > Rhizobiales > Xanthobacteraceae > Bradyrhizobium. Next base: position 6,190 of record VAZG01000329.1, read on the forward strand.
GGCGATCTTGGCCGCCTCGCGCTCGGAGAAAAAGGCGTAGCGCTGCGCCTTGGACTGATCGCTGGCGACGAGCTTCAAGAAGCCCTCGCGCTCCTTCTTCAAGCCTTCGTCGAACGGCAGGTCGATTGCGGCACCGACCGCGTCGGCGGCCGCGAACGGCGCTTCCAGCCCGCGCGCCTTCTTGGTCATGGCCGCGACCGCGTTGGTAAAGATCGAACGGTCGGCTTTCGCCGCCGCAAGCTTGGCGTCGTCGTCGCGCAATTTGCGCAATGGGCGCTTCTCGGCCAGCACCTTGCGCGCGAACGCTTCGCCGCCTGCGGCCGGGCCCTCGACGATCTCCTCGATCAGGCCGTTCTTGAGCGCGTCCGATGCGCCAATCGGATCGCCGCCGACGATCATCTTGACCGCGAGTTCGGGACCGACCGCGCGCGGCAAGCGCTGCGTGCCGCCCGCACCCGGCAATAGCCCAAGCTTCACCTCGGGCAGACCTAACCTCGCATCCTTGGCCGCGACGCGGAAATGACAGGCGAGCGCCACTTCAAGCCCGCCGCCGAGCGCCGTGCCGTGGATCGCGGCCACGATCGGCTTCGGCGAGTTCTCCATCACGCTCAGCACCTCATGCAGACCGGGCGGCTTTGGCGGCTTGCCGAATTCGGTGATGTCGGCGCCGGCGATGAAGGTGCGCCCCGCGCAGGTCAGCACGATGGCTTTCACTTCCGGATCAGCGATCGCGCTTTTCATGCACTCGAGGATGCCGCCGCGAACGGCGGCGCTCAGCGCGTTGACCGGAGGATTGTTGACGGTGACGATGGCGACGGCGTCATGACGCTCAAGCTGGACCACTTCGCTCACGCTCGGACTCCCTGGGTTCTTGTTCTTGGGGTTGTTGTTCTTTTTCTTTTTCTTTTCTTTTTCTTTTCTTTTTCTTGGGCTCGTTTGGTTTCGCACTGCGGAATTAAATTCCACATCTTGACAGCGAGGGTTATTTTGAAGCACGTGCCTTGTCAACGAGGTCCGCGGCAAGCACAGCCATGAAACGTCCCGCCAAGAAAGTAGCGACCGATCGTAGCTTCGTCGTCGCGCTTTCCCGCGGGCTTGATGTGTTGCGCGCGTTCCAACCCAACGACGGGCTGCTTGGCAATCAAGAGATCGCGGCCCGCACCAAATTGCCGAAGCCGACCATTTCGCGGCTGACCTACACCTTGACCAAGCTGGGCTATCTTACACCGGTTCCGCGGTTCGAGAAGTATCAGCTCGCGCCCTCGGCCATGGCGCTCGGTTATGCCGCCCTTGCCAATCTCGGCGTTCGGCATCTGTCTGAGCCCTATCGCGAGGAAGTCATGCGTGCGACCGGTGGCGCGGTCGCGGTCGGCGGCCGCGACCGCCACAGCATGATCTATTTCGGCCAGAGCCGGAACGGCCTGACGCTCGGCGTTCAGCTCGACGTCGGTTCGCGGATACCGATTGCAACCACGGCGATGGGCCGCGCCTACCTCTGGGCGCTGGGTAGCGATGAACGGGCCGCCTTGTTGCGCGAGCTGCGCGAGCATTACGGCAGCCGCTGGCCCAAGCTGCGTGACGGCATCGAACGCTCCGGCGAAACGGTTGCAAGGCATGGCTTTGCGATCTCGGCGGGCGAATGGCACGACGACGTGGCCGCGGTCGGGGTAGCCCTAAAGCTAAATGACGGAACGGGTCCTTATGCGTTTAACTGTGGCGCGCCGGCATTCCGTTTCACGGAAGATCGGCTCTTGAGCGACATTGGACCTCGTCTCGTGGCGATGGTAAGGAACATCGAGGCGGCGCTGGGCGGCGCAGCCCCGCAATCAAAAAAACAAGAAAACAAAAAATTGGGATCAGGAGGGAAAGTTGCACGTATGGTCGAGGGCATCAGGTAGCCTCGGTTGTGATCGGCGGGACGTTGCGCCGGGTCGTCGCGGCCCAATCAGCCTTTTGGGCGCGGCCCGATGACGCAGGCTCAATTCGCGGAGCGGCAATCCCCCTTGCCTGCCCCCCTGCTTGCGGTTCGCGATGTCAGCGTCGTGTTCGGCGGCATCGTCGCGTTGAACGGCGTCTCCTTCAACCTGCATGAAGGCCAGATCCTCGGCCTGATCGGACCGAACGGCGCCGGCAAGACCACGCTGTTCAACTGCCTCTCCCGGCTCTATCAGCCGAGCGCCGGCGACATTCTTCTGGAGGGGGCGAGCATCCTGTCGCGGCCGCCGCACCGGATCGCGGAAATCGGCATCGGCCGCACCTTCCAGAACGTGGCACTTTTTCCCAACCTCTCGGTGCTCGACAACGTCCGCCTCGGCACCCATTCGCGCACCACGAGCGACATTATCAGCGACTCGCTGAACCTCGCCTGGGTTCGCCGCACCGAGGCCACCGTCAACAAGAAGGTTCACGAGATCCTCGGCTATCTCGATCTCGAGAGCGTCGCCGATACCACGGTTTCCGGCCTGCCGTTCGGCACCCAGAAACGAGTGGAGCTCGCACGCGCGCTTGCCGCCGATCCGAAAATCCTGCTGCTCGACGAGCCCGCCGGCGGCCTCAACCATGAGGAAGTCCACGTGCTCGGCGACCTGATCCGCCGCATCCGCGATGAACGCCACATGACCGTGCTGCTGGTCGAACACCACATGGGCCTCGTGATGTCGATCGCCGACCATGTGGTCGCGCTCAATTTCGGCCGCAAGCTCGCCGAGGGAACGCCGGCGATGGTGCAGGCCGACCCGGATGTCATCAAGGCCTATCTGGGGAGCAAGGACCAATGACGGCGATGCTCAACGTCAAGGATCTGCGCGCCTATTACGGCCAGGTCCAGGCGCTTCACGGATTGAACTTCGCCCTCAACGAAGGCAGCCTCACCACCCTGCTCGGCGCCAACGGCGCCGGCAAGACCACCACGCTCCGCGCGATCTGCAACATGGTGCGCTCGACCGGCGCGATCGAGTTCGAGGGCGCGACTCTGTCGGGGCGCTCCACCGAGAACATCGTCCGGCTCGGGATTGCGCATGTGCCCCAGGGCCGCGGCACCTTTACCACCATGACAGTAGAGGAAAACCTCCAGCTTGGCGCTATCACCCGCAAGGACAAGGCCGGCGTGGTCGCCGATATCGAGCGCATGTACGACCACTTTCCGGTGCTCAAACAGCGCTATGCCCAGCAGGCCGGCACGCTTTCGGGCGGCGAGCAGCAAATGCTCGCGGTCGCCCGCGCGCTGATGCTGCGGCCGAGGCTGATGCTGCTGGACGAGCCGTCCTTCGGGCTGGCGCCGCTGATCGTGCGCGACCTGTTCAAGATCCTCGGCAAGATCAATCGCGAGGAAAAGGTCACGATCCTGGTGGTCGAGCAGAACGCGCAGCTCGCGCTCGAGCTCGCCGACCAGGCTTACGTGATCGAGACCGGCCGCATCGTGATGTCGGGTAAGGCCAACGAGATCGCGAACAACGAAGACGTCCGTAAATCCTATCTCGGTTACTGAGACGTGATGATGGAAACGATCTTTCCGCGCATTCGGTTCACCTCTCCCCGTCGGGGACAGGTGGATGGGCGCGATCTATGCCTGCATGGCGCTCGCCGTGGTCATGATCTACCAGGCGATCGACCATCTCAATTTCGCGCAAGGCGAGATGGCGATGTTCTCGACCTTCGTTTCCTGGCAGCTGATGCAATGGGGCGTGCCCTATTGGGGCGCCTTCGTGGTCACGCTGGTGTTTTCCTTCTTCGGCGGCATCGCCATCGAGCGGCTGCTATTCAAGCCGCTCGCGAAGGCGCCGATCCTGACCAACGTGGCCGGCTTCATCGCGCTGTTTGCGATCATCAACTCGGTCGCCGGCCTGATCTGGGATTTCACCATCAAGCAATATCCAACGCCGTTCGGGTCCTCGCCGTTTCTCGGCAGCCAGCTCATCTCGACCCACCAGGCCGGGATGATCGGGGTCACCGTGCTGCTCCTGGTCGGCCTCTACTTCTTCTTCCAGTTTACCCGGATCGGCCTTGCGATGCGGGCGGCGGCCTCGGTGCCTGAATCGGCGAGGCTGGTTGGCATCAACACCTCATGGATGATCGCGCTCGGCTGGGGCATGGCGGCGGCGATCGGCTCGATCGCCGGCATGTTGATCGCACCCGTGGTGTTCCTCGAGCCGAACATGATGGGCGGCGTCCTGATTTATGGATTTGCCGCCGCCGTGCTCGGCGGCCTGACCAGCCCGCTTGGCGCCGTGATCGGCGGCTTCCTGGTCGGCATCTTCGAGAATCTCGCCGGGACCTATATCCCGGGCGTCGGCAATGAACTGAAGCTCCCGATTGCGCTGGCGCTGATCATCACCGTCCTGGTCGTCAAACCGGCTGGCCTGTTCGGCCGGCCTATCGTCAAGCGAGTTTGATCATGGCTGCTGTCGAAGACATCGTCACCGAAGCACCCGCGGTAGAGGCGGTCCCCAAACGGGCCATGACACTCGGCACCGGCACCTCGCTGGTGATGCTGGGATTGCTGCTGGTCGTCCCCTTGTTCGTCAAGAACTTCATCATCTTCCAGATGACGATGCTCTTGATCTACGGCGTCGCCGTGCTGGCGCTCAACATCCTGACCGGCGGCAGCGGGCAATTTTCGCTCGGGCAAAGCGCTTTCTACGCGGTCGGCGCCTATACGTCGGCGATCCTGATGGAACAGTTCAACGTCAATTATGCGCTGACCCTGCCGATCGCGGGTGTCATCTGCTTCGGCTTTGGATTTCTGTTCGGCCAACCGGCGCTGCGCCTCTCCGGCGTCTACCTCGCACTCGCCACCTTTGCGCTCGCGACTGCGATGCCGCAACTATTGAAGCTCGGCTACTTCGAGAAATGGACCGGCGGCGTGCAAGGCCTGGTGGTGACCAAGCCCGATGCACCGTTCGGGCTGCCGATCTCGCAGGACATGTGGATCTATTACTTCACGCTCGTGATCACGATCGCGATCTATATCTTCTCGGTCAACCTGCTGCGATCGCGCTCGGGGCGCGCCTTCATGGCAATCCGCGACAATGAAATCGCCGCGGCCGCGATGGGCGTCGACGTCGCGCTCTACAAGACGCTGGCCTTCGGCGTCTCGGCCGGCATCACCGGTATCGCCGGCGGCTTGGGCGCGATCACGGTGCAGTTCGTCGCCCCCGACAGCTACACCATCACGCTTGCGATCTCGCTGTTTCTCGGCATGGTGGTCGGCGGCGTGGGATGGCTGCCCGGATCGATCGTCGGCTCGGCCTTCATCATCTTCGTGCCGAACATCGCGGAGGGAATCTCCAAAGGTCTCTCCGGCGCCGTGTTCGGCGTCCTTCTATTCCTTGTCATCTTCCTGGTACCGCACGGTGCAAGGCAGGTCGCCATCGTTGGCCAGCAACTGATCGGCAGGTTCAGGAAAAACTGAGCGAGCCTGCAGGATGAGTTGAACCAACCGCTCGCAATGTGCGTCTGACGATGAATTCTACAATGCCCATCACACACCAAAGCCGGGATGATGCAACGGGCTTCGCAAGGCGCGACCGACGCGCCAAGGCAACAAACCAGAGGAGAAAAAATGCGTTCTGAAGAACTATGTATTGCCGCGCTTGCGACGGCGATCATCGCTTTTACCTCGGGCACTGCACTCGCCCAAAAGAAATACGATACCGGCGCGACCGACACCGAGATCAAGATCGGCAACATCATGCCCTATAGCGGGCCGGCCTCCGCCTACGGCGTGATCGGCAAGACCGAACAGGCCTACTTCAACAAGATCAATGCCGAAGGCGGCATCAACGGCCGCAAGATCAATTTCGTCAGCTACGATGATGGGTACAGTCCGCCCAAGGCCGTCGAGCAGGCACGCAAGCTCGTCGAGAGCGATGAGGTCCTGCTGGTCTTCAATCCGCTCGGCACGCCGTCAAACTCGGCGATCCAGAAATACCTCAACGCCAAGAAAGTGCCGCAGTTGTTCGTCGCGACCGGCGCCACCAAATGGAATGATCCGAAGAATTTTCCGTGGACCATGGGCTGGCAGCCCAGCTACCAGAGCGAAGCGCATATCTACGCGAAATATCTGATGAAGGAGAAACCGGACGGCAAGATCGCGATCCTGTTTCAGAACGACGATTTCGGCAAAGACTATCTGAAAGGCCTGAAGGACGCATTGGGCGCCAAGGCGTCGATGATCGCGGCTGAGGAAAGCTACGAAGCCACCGAACCAAGCGTCGACAACCACATCGTCAGGTTGAAAGCCTCCGGCGCCGACGTCTTCATCTCCATCACCACGCCGAAATTTGCAGCCCAAGCGATCAAGAAGCTCGCCGAGATCGATTGGAAGCCGCTGCACATCGTCTCCAACGTCTCGATCTCGGTTGGTGGCGTGATCAAGCCGGCCGGCTTTGAGAACGCGCAAGGCATGCTCTCGGCCGCCTACGCCAAGGACGGCGCCGATCCGCAATGGGATAACGATCCCGGCATGAAGAAATTATACGCCTTCCTGGAGAAGTATTATCCCGACGCCAACAGGCTCGACGCCTCGGTCGTGTACGGCTACGGCGCGGCACAGACCATGGTCAAGGTGCTTGAGATGTGCGGCGACAATCTGACCCGCGACAACGTGATGAAGCAGGCCGCGAGCTTGAAGGATTTCGTGCCGGACACCCTGCTGCCGGGCATCAAGATCAACACCTCGGCTACCGATTTCGCCCCGATCAAACAGCTTCAGATGATGCGGTTCAAGGGCGAGAAGTGGGACCTGTTCGGTGACATCATCAGCGGCGAACTGAGCGAGTAGCCCCCGACTGACTACTAAAGAAGCAGCCCCTGCGCCTTTGCCGCAGGGGCTTTTGATTGAGGCGTCTTGGGTAAAATGGTAACCACTGGACCAAGGTCACAAGAGCTTTCGGTCAAGAAGGCCCCGACCCACTTGAAGTATCGAAAAGTTGAATTCTCAAAAAGAGGGAGAGACGTAATGCCCGTTACCACCCGCAGACTGGCCATTGCCTCGGCTGCGTTCGTCGTGTTCGCGGCCTCGAGCGGCAGCGCACTCGCGCAAAAAAAATACGACACCGGCGCCACCGATACCGAAATCAAAATCGGCAACATCATGCCCTATAGCGGCCCGGCGTCCGCCTACGGCGTGATCGGCAAGACCGAAGCCGCCTACTTCAAAAAGATCAACGATGCCGGCGGCATCAACGGCCGCAAGATCAATTTCATCAGCTATGACGACGGCTACAGCCCGCCGAAGACGGTCGAGCAGGCGCGCAAGCTGGTCGAAAGCGACGAAGTGCTGTTCATCTTCAATTCGCTCGGCACGCCGCCGAATTCGGCAATCCACAAATACATGAACGCGAAGAAGGTGCCGCAACTGTTCGTCGCAACCGGCGCCACCAAGTGGAACGACCCCAAGGACTTCCCCTGGACCATGGGCTGGCAGCCGAACTACCAGAGCGAATCCCGGATCTATGCGAAATACCTTCTCAAGGAGAAGCCTGACGCCAAGATCGCCGTGCTCTATCAGAACGACGATTACGGCAAGGACTATCTCAAGGGTCTGAAGGAGGGCTTGGGTGCCAAGGCCGCTTCGATGATCATAGCCGAAGAGAGCTATGAGACCACCGAGCCCTCGATCGACAACCACATCGTCAAGCTGAAATCGACCGGCGCCGACGTGTTCGTCGACATCACGACGCCGAAATTCGCGGCGCAGGCGATCAAGAAGATCGCCGAGGTCGAATGGAAGCCGCTGCACATTCTCAACAACGTCGCGGCCTCCGTCGGCAGCGTCATCAAGCCGGCCGGCTACGAGAATTCGCAAGGCATCATTTCAGCGGCCTATCTGAAGGATGTCACCGACCCGCAGTGGGACAATGACCCCGGCATGAAGGAGTTCCTGGATTTCCTGGCCAAGGATTTTCCGGAAGGCAACAAGCTCGACAACTCGGTCATCGTCGGCTACGGCGTCGCGCAAACAATGATCCAGGTGCTCAAGCAGTGCGACGACGACCTCACCCGTGCAAACGTCATGAAGCAGGCGGCCAACCTCAAGGACTTCCGCACCGAAGTCCTGCTGCCCGGCGTCACCATCAATACCTCGCCGACCGACTTCGCCCCGATCAGCCAGCTGCAGTTGCAGCGGTTCAAGGGCGAGAGGTGGGAATTGTTCGGCGACGTCATCTCCGGCGACGTGGGCGGCTGATCGCATCCGCCTATCGGCTGATACGAGACCATATACCCTCGCAAGGCTTGCGCCTTGCGGGGGTTTTCTTTTGCGGCAATAGGATGGATAACCGGCATCCGATGCTTCCATCCCAAACCGCTGTGAGACCATGACCGACCAACGCCGCCTCCTGCGCGAGATGTTCGATGCCGCCGTCGCCGCCGCACATCCCAACGTGATTCTCGGGGCCCATCTGCGCCCGGTGCCAAAGGGCAAGATCATCTGTCTTGCCGCCGGCAAGGGCGCCGCCGCCATGGCGGCCGCGGCGGAGCGGCATTATCTCGACGCGTTCGAACTCGATCCGTCGTGCCTGAGCGGTATCGCCACCACGCGTCACGGCCATGGCGTGCCGACACGGCGGATCAAGGTGGTTGAAGCCGGCCATCCGATGCCGGACGAAGCTGGACTAAAGGCTGCCGAAGAGACCCTGGGTCTGGCGCAACAGGCCCAGGTCGACGATCTGGTGCTGGTGCTGTTGTCGGGCGGCGGCTCGGCCAATTGGATCGCGCCGGCCGAGGGTGTGTCCTTTGTGCAGAAACTGCAGGTGACGCGGGCGCTGCTCCGCTCCGGCGCGCCGATCGGCGAGGTCAACACCGTTCGCAAGCACCTGTCGCGGATCAAGGGCGGGCGACTCGCGCGCGCCGCCCAACGCGCCGAGATCGTGACGCTGGCCATATCGGACGTTCCGCGTGACGAGCCGTCGGCAATCGCCTCCGGACCGACAGTGCCGGATCCGACCACACTCGCCGACGCGCGCGCGATCGTCGCCAAATACGGCCTTGAGGTCGATGATGCGATCCGCCGCGCGCTCGATGATCCCAGGAACGAAAGCTGCAAGGAGAGTGATCCCGCCTTTGCGCGCGCGCATTTCGAACTGATCGCGCGCCCAAAGGCTTCGCTCGACGCCGCCGTCAAGCTCGCCAAGGACGCCGGCTACGCGGTTATCGACCTCGGCGCCGATCTCGAAGGTGAAGCCCGCGAGGTCGCTGCCGATCACGCCCGCCTGGCCCTTAAAGCGCGGAGCGAGGGCCAGCGCGTCGCGATCCTGTCGGGCGGCGAACTCACGGTCACCGTGCGCGGCACCGGGCGCGGCGGCCCCAACCAGGAATACGCGCTGGCGCTGGCCGGGCTGCTGCAGGGCATGTCGGGTATCTCGGCACTGGCCGGCGACACCGATGGCGCCGACGGTGGCGCCGGCTCGGCCTCCGACCCGGCCGGCGCGATCATCGACCAGACCACGTTTGCCAAAATGAAATCGCTCGGCCTCGAGGCACGCGCCTTTCTTGACAACAACGACGCGTCAGCGTTTTTCGCCGCGACCGGCGACTTGTTGCAGACCGGTCCGACGCTGACCAATGTGAACGACGTCAGGGTGATCCTGGTGGAATAGAGCATGATGACTTTAGATTGAAGCGCAGCGGTCATTTCTCCCTCGCCCCGCTCTTGCGGGGAGAGGGTCGGGGTGAGGGGCAGCTTCCGCAAACTCCGGTGACGAAGTGCGTCCGAGGTGAGTCCCCCTCACCCGGATTGCTTCGCAATCCGACCTCTCCCCGCGAGCGGGGCGAGGTGACCGAAAATCGCCTAGGGCACCAATTCAACCTAGACTCATCACGCTCTAGCAGACGCTCAAAACTCGCGTGCGATCTTCGTCAGCATCGACAATAGCGCGGCGCGGTTGGCCGGTCCCAGCAATTCGTTGAGGCGGGCTTCATGCTTACTGGCAACGAGCTTCTTTGCCCGCGCCAGCACCGCCTTGCCCTTGTCGGTCAGCATCAAGACGTGGGAGCGGCGATCGTTGGCCGAACGTGCCCGTGCGCAGAGATCGCGGCTCTCCAGGCCGTCGAGCATCGCCACGAAGTTCGGCCGGAGGATGCCGAGCGTGTTGGCGATTTCGGTTTGATTGCGTCCCGGATTCTTCTCGAGCAGCAGCAGCACCGAAAACTGCGCGGGCGTCAGTTGCAGCGGCGCGACGCAGTGCAGAAAATCCTCGAACACCTTGAGTTGCGCGCGCTTGAGCGAATAGCCCAACAGCTCGGATAATTCGCCGAGCTGCAGCGGGCTGGTCTCGAGCGCCCCTTCGGCCGGCTCTTTGCGCACCGCTCGCGACGCCTTGGCGGCATCGACCACAGCGGCTTTGTAAACAGTCATCGCGCGACGCTCACGATTCCGGTAGGTTGCCCGGCAGGTTGGAAGTGGCCGGCCCCGCGCGGGGGCAGGCCTTGAGATTATACTTAATAATTGTTATTCACCATATCAAATACCGGCAGGCTAATTCAACTGCTGTTGTCGGGCGGAAAGGCGGCTTCGTAAAAGCGCGCCACCCATCCGGGCGAGCGGAGCGCTTAGGTCTTGAATATGACGATCATGCTGTTCCTGATCCAGGACGGCATCACCAATGGCGCGATCTATGCGCTGCTCGGCCTTGCGCTGGTGCTGGTGTTCGCGGTGACCCGCGTGATCCTGATTCCGCAGGGCGAATTCGTGACCTACGGCGCGCTCACCTACGCATCGCTGTCGGCGGGCCAGATGCCGGGCACGGCGCGGCTTGCGCTGGCGATGGGCGCAGTGGCGTTCTTGCTCGACCTGATTGCGGCCCGCAGGTCGCTCGGCTTTCGGCTCGTTGCCCGCGCCTTCGCGGTCAATGTCGTGTTGCCGGCAATCGTGCTGGCGCTGGCGATGTGGTCGGCAGCCCACCACGCCGGCGTCGCCGTCAACATCGCGCTGTCGCTTGCCATCGTCGCGGCGGTCGGGGTGTTCCTCTATCGCATCGCGTTTCAGCCGCTCGCGCATACGTCGGTGCTGGTGCTCTTGATTGCCTCCGTCGGCTGCCATCTCGCGATGCAGGGCCTCGGCCTGCTGTTCTTCGGTGCCGAAGGCCAGCGCGGCCCGCCGATCGTGGATGCAGCTTTCAGCGCCGGATCGCTGCGATTTACCGGGCAGAGCCTTGGTGTCTACGCCATCACCGTCGCCTTCATCATCGGCCTGTGGCTGCTGTTCGGCTTTACCCTTTACGGCAAGGCGCTGCGCGCGACCGCGGTCAATCGGCTCGGCGCGCGGCTTGCCGGCATCCGAACCTCGCTGTCGGGACAAATCGCGTTCCTGCTGGCGTCCCTGATCGGCGCCATCTCCGGCATCCTGATCGTACCGATCACGACGCTGTACTACGACACCGGATTCCTGATCGGCCTGAAAGGTTTTATTGCTGCGATCATCGGCGGCCTCGTGAGCTATCCCCTGACCGCGGTCGCAGCGCTGCTGGTCGGCACCGTCGAAGCCTTTTCCTCGTTCTACGCCAGCAATTTCAAGGAGGTCATCGTCTTCACGCTGCTCATTCC
>VAZG01000541.1 GCA_005885285.1 Alphaproteobacteria bacterium
TGACTTCTGAAAGAGAAGAGGCTCTACTAGCGAGACCATCTTGATTTGATGTTCGCGATAGGCAGCGATTGATGTTACCCACGAACGGTGGACAGTCCGATCAGTCGCTGGTTGATTCCTCGAAGGCTAGCGGAGCCACGTAGTTGATGGTGGAGTGGCGGCGCTGGCGGTTGTAGAAGACTTCCATGTAGTCGAACAGGCTGGCGCGTGCTTGATCCCTGGTCTTGTAATTGCAGTGCATTACAAGCTCCGTCTTCAGGGAGTGGAAGAAGCTTTCCATCGGCGCGTTGTCCCAGCAATTCCCCTTGCGGCTCATGCTCTGTCGGATCCCGTGCTTCCTAATGAGGTCCAGGTAGATCGAGGTTGCGTAGGTTGAGCCTTGATCGGAGTGAACGAGCTCGGGAACGCCACGTCGCGAAATTGCCATAGCGAGCGCGTCGGTGGCCAACTGGCCCCCCAGCGTGTGGCTCATGGCCCAGCCCACAATAGCCCGGGAGTACACATCCAGAACGGCCGCCAGGTACAGCCAGCCCTCGCGTGTTGGGATGTAGGTCACATCGCTGAGCCAGCAAGCATTGGGCCTCTCCACTTTGAAGCACCGCCTGACTAAATTGGGTAAGACCGCCTTCGTATTGCACGAGTCTGTCGTTACCCGGAAGCGCCGGATCGCCTTGGGCACAATCTGCGCTCTGCGCATCAGCTTGGCGACCGTGTTGCGACAGCAGGCAATCCCCTGAACCGAGAGCTCCGCGTGCACTCGCGGCGCGCCATACGTCTGACGGCTGGCAAGGTGGACTTCGCGGATCTTGGTGGTCAGAGAGGATTGCCGCTCCTCCCGGGCGCTGGGCGGCCGGCTCCGGGCTGCGTAGTACCCGCTGGGTGAAACGCGCAAGGCGTTACACAGCGTACGCACCGAATGCTGCCGGCGCTGGCATTCGACAAAGGCGTACTTCATCTCGACGCCTTCGCAAAGTAGATGGCCGCTTTTTTTAAGATCTCATTCTCCTCCCGCAGCCTGGCGTTCTCACGCCGCAGCGTCCCGAGGTCCTGCTCAGCAGTGGCGAGCTCTTGCTTGGGAACGCCGTTGCGCTCCTCTTCTTCGAAGTCCAGGCGCCACTGGCGCAACTGGTTTACCCGAACGCCCAGTTCTCGCGCCACCTTGGCCTTGGTCTTGTCTCCAACGGCAGCCAACCGCACCGCCTCGAGCTTGAACTCCCGGGTATGGTGCCTGCGTTCCTTGCGTTCCATGACACAGCCCTCCTAAGGCCATTGTGCCTGCCTGGAACTGTCCACGAAACGTGGGTAACTTCAAGCTCAGCCTGATTGTCGACGATCGCACTTCGACCCGAAGCGGTAATAGCTCGTTCCCATAAGCGGTCATTAGCGCCCATCACTCGATCACCTTGTCCGCGCGCAGCAGCAGTTCCTGCGGAATGGCCAGACCGATCGCCTTCGCGGTCTTGAGGTTAATTACAAGCTCAATCTTCGTGGGCTGCTCGACGGGGAGCTCGCCGGGCTTCGCGCCCATGAGGATCTTGTCAATGTAGGTGGCTGCCCGATAGTAATGTTCCGCGCTGTTCTGTCCGTAACTCATCAATCCGCCCGACTCCACGGCGTCCCTGGTCCAGAACATCGTGGGCAGGCGCTGCTGCGCGGCGAGCTCCGCGATCCGACGCGCTTGCGCTAAGAAGAATGGGTCCGGCAGCAAAATCAGCGCCCCCGCGCGCTCCTGCTTCATCGCGCTAAAGGCAGGCTCGATCTGGCTCGCGGTGCTCGCTTCAACCGGCGAGATTGTCACGCTGTTCGTTTTTTCCGTGGCCTGGATGCGCTTCAAAAACTCGGGGTGGATCGAATGGTCCGGGTTCACCAGCACAGTGACGCGCGATAATTTGGGAACCGCGGCGCGGAGCAGCTCCAGGTACTTGCTGCTGAGATCTGTGGCGATGGCGGATAGGCCTGTGATGTTTCGTCCGGGCCGGGCAAGGCTCGCGATGAACCCGCTGCCGACTGGATCGGCAGTCGTTACCATGACAATGGGAATGGTGCTAGTCGCTTGCTGGGCAGCCCGAACGGCGTTCGCTGAAGCCACGATGACATCCACTTTCATCTGCACCAGCTCTGCCGCCAAGGCGGGAAGGCGCTCGTACTTCCCCTCTGCCCGGCGCTCCTCGATGATCATGTTCTTACCCTCCACGTAGCCGAACTCGCGCAGCCCCCCGATCAGTGCCTCCCGCCGGTTTGCGGAAATGGAACCGGGCTCCAGTAAACCGATCCGGGCGACCTTCGACCGCTGCTGTTGGGCGAAACAAGCAAGCGGCGCTATGAGCGCACCCGCGCCAAGCGCGATGACCAGTTTCCGGCGATTGCTCATGCCCCTCCCTTTGTAGGCGCCCATTATGCAGGCTTAAGCCAGGGACGGCAGACCGGCGAGTATTCAACAGCGCGAAGTTCTAATTCCCTGTAACCGGCCCGTGTTCACGAAGACGAAATGTAACTACGATCGACAGCAATTGGCCGATTGTTACGGTTCATACACGAATTCGAGCCGATGTTTTCAGACATCGCCCGTCAGATCAAATTTCAGTTACGACAAATGAACCCGCGAGTCCGGCGCTAAGGAACCACGCGCCCGCCCTCTCGCAACCAGTGCGCCGGCAGCATGGTGGCATCGCTCGCGCCCAAACCATCGCGCGCCGCTCCGTCGTAGCATTCGAGCGCCCTCGCGGTCAGCGGCAGGCTGACGCCGAGCGCTGCGGCTTCTTCG
>VAZG01000542.1 GCA_005885285.1 Alphaproteobacteria bacterium
GCCGCATCGCCACGGTGGATTGCGCGGTCGTAAGGCGATTTACCATGCCATGCCCTGGTTGAAATGCCTGTCCATGCTTGAGTCGGTCAAGATCGCCGACCAGCTTATTTGACTCACCCCGACACGGCTAGACCGACCCGATGTCGGCTGTTGGCCACCATTGAGACATGTCGCCTGGAGCGAGTAATGTCCGCTCTCGGAAGTAATGCGGAAGGCATTTGCTCAGACCGAGTTCTTCCGATTTTGACCGCATCTGCGACATAAGCTGGTTTGAAATCCCGCAGCGCAGCAGTCTCACGCCCCTGCCGAAGTGTGCTATCCTTTCGGTCGGAAGTACGGGAGTCCAGGCCTGCCTCGAAATGATGCCGACGAGGTGGTCGAATGAAGCGTCGCGAGTTCGTCACTTTGATTGGTGTTGCGGCGGCTTGGCCGATCGCGGCGCGTGCGCAGCAATCCCGCGCGAAGCGGCGCATCGTCGTGATAGGCGCGCTTGCCCCGGGTGACGTCGAAACAGTCGCGCGCAGCGCGGCATTCGAGCAGGCCCTTGCTGCATTGGGTTGGACGAAGGGCGACACCATTGCGATCGACTACCGTTGGATCGGCGTTAGTCCAGCGCTTGCGGAAAAAACGGCAGTCGAGGTGGTCGCACTCGCGCCCGACGTCATCCTCGCGTCCAGCAACGTTGTGATTGCGTCACTGTCGAAGGCGACGGGCACCATTCCAATCGTGATGGTGCAGGTTATCGATCCAGTCGGGTCCGGCTATGTCGAGAGCATGGCGAGGCCAGGCGGTAATATCACAGGCTTCACACAGTTCGAATACAGCCTCGCTGGTAAGTGGCTCGACCTCCTGATGGAGATAGCGCCCCGCACTTCACGCGTCGCTGTTCTGCGCGAGCCGACGCACGGCCCCGGGATCGGGCAATTTGCGGTGATCCAGGCGATGGCGCCTGCACGGGGGGTGGAGCCCATTCCGATCAACCCTTCCGACGTTGCTGACATGGAGCGCCGGATAACGGCGTTCGCGAGCGTTCCCAACGGAGGAATGATCGCGACGGTGGGAGGAGGCATCGCCACGCACCGCGCGACAGTTATTGCCACAGCCAACACGAACCACCTACCGGCGACTTATCCCTATCGCTACTACGCCGCTGACGGCGGTCTCGTTTCCTATGGTCCCGATACGGTCGACCAGTACCGACGTGCGGCCAGCTATATCGATCGCATCCTAAAAGGGGAGAAACCGGCCAACCTGCCAGTGCAGGGGCCGACCAAATATGAACTGACCATCAACGTCAAAACAGCGAAGAAGCTGGGGCTCACCGTGCCGCAATCGATCTTCGTCCGCGCCGATGAGGTGATCGAATGACCGCGGTTGGCGCAAACCGGCGGTTGGACGACGGGCAGAGCATGTCCGCTCTGCCCGGGCATCTCAGACATCAACCTGTTCCGCTATTGCCAAGGCGTCATCGACCTCAATGCCGAGATACCGGACCGTGCTTTCGATCTTGGTATGCCCGAGCAAGAGCTGGACGGCTCGTCCAAATGTCGGCTGTTAAGGGTCGACCGGAAATGGCTAAACGACGCGACTGGCCGGCAGGCTTTTGAAACTGTGTCGCGGCAGGCCGTCGTCAGCGGATATTTGGGCACAAGGAGGTGCGATATGGCGACAACAGCTACCCAAGTCGTTCTTGATACGCCGGCGGCGGAGTTCCGGCTTCCGGCCACCGACGGCAAGACTTACGCACTGGACGACGTTGCGGGCGAAAAAGGCACGGTCGTCGTTTTCATCTGCAACCATTGTCCCTATGTTAAAGCGGTGATCGACCGCATGGTTTCGGACGCCCGCGTGCTGATGTCGGAGAGCATAGGC
>VAZG01000330.1 GCA_005885285.1 Alphaproteobacteria bacterium
GGGATCACAAGCTCTCGAACGTCATTAGCGTCAACACCTGGCGTACCGTGCAGGCGACGCCGCGCAACGAAACCATGCTGGCGGTGCTCGGCATGGAATCCGGTTTTGAGACCGGCGATGTCGCCGTCATCAGCGAACAGGACATTTTGGGCGATCGCCTGGTGCGCCCGCGAAAGGCGGGCCGCAAGCTCGACAATTTTATCTCCGAGGTCACGAGTCTCGCGTCGGGCGATCTCGTGGTCCACGTCGAGCACGGCATCGGCCGGTTCATCGGGCTGCAAACGCTGGAAGTATCCGGCGCGCCGCATGATTGCCTCGAGCTGCATTATGCCGCCGAGACCAAGCTGTTCCTGCCGGTCGAAAATATCGAACTGTTGTCGCGCTACGGCTCCGACCAGACCAATGTGGAATTGGACCGGTTGGGCGGCACGGGTTGGCAGGCGCGCAAAGCGAAACTGAAAAAACGCATCCGCGAGATCGCGGGCGAGCTGATCAAGATCGCTGCCGAACGGCATCTGCATGAAGCGCCGAAAATGCCGGTGCAGCCGCACGTCTACGACGAGTTCTGCGCGCGTTTCCCCTACGAGGAAACCGAGGATCAGCTTGGCGCCATCAATGCGACCTTAAAGGACCTCGAGACCGGCCGGCCGATGGACCGGCTGATCTGCGGCGATGTCGGCTTCGGAAAGACGGAGGTCGCGTTGCGGGCGGCGTTCGCGGTCGCGCTCGACGGCAAGCAGGTCGCGGTCGTGGTGCCGACGACGTTGCTCGCGCGGCAGCACGCGAAAACCTTCACCGAGCGATTCCGTGGCTTTCCCGTGCGTGTCGCCCAGGCCTCGCGCCTGATCGCGCCGAAGGAACTGGTGCAAGTAAAGAAAGGTCTTACCGACGGTTCGATCGATATCGTGGTGGGCACCCATGCGCTGCTCGGCAAGTCGATCAAGTTCAGGGATTTAGGCCTTCTGATCGTCGACGAGGAGCAGCATTTTGGCGTCAGCCACAAGGAGCGGCTGAAGCAGCTGCGCGCCGAAGTGCATGTGCTGACGCTTTCCGCCACGCCGATCCCGCGCACGCTGCAACTGGCGCTCACAGGCGTGCGCGATCTCTCGATCATCGCCTCGCCCCCGGTCGACCGGTTGGCGGTACGAACTTTCGTGGCGCCTCACGATCCCCTGATGATCCGCGAGGCGCTGCTGCGCGAGCGCTATCGCGGCGGGCAAGCCTTTTATGTTGCGCCGCGGATCGAAGATCTGGCAGGCGTCAAGGATTTCCTCGACAAGAACGTGCCGGAGATGAAGGCCGCGGTGGCGCACGGTCAGATGGCGCCGACCGTGATCGAGGACATCATGTCGGCGTTCTATGATGGCAAGTACGACGTTCTGCTTTCGACCACGATCATCGAATCCGGCCTCGATATTCCGACCGCCAACACGCTGATCGTGCACCGCGCCGACATGTTCGGCTTGGCGCAGCTCTATCAGCTCCGTGGCCGGGTAGGGCGGTCAAAATTGCGCGCCTACGCGCTGTTCACCCTGCCGGCGCAGCAGAAGATCACGGCGCAGGCCGAACGCCGGCTGACGGTATTACAATCGCTGGAAACGCTGGGCGCTGGATTCCAGCTCGCCTCGCACGATCTCGATATCCGCGGCGCCGGCAATCTGCTTGGCGAAGAGCAATCGGGGCATATCAAGGAAGTTGGCTTCGAGCTTTACCAGTCGATGCTGGAAGAGGCGATCGTCAACCTCAAGGCCGGCGTCGCTGAACCCGCGGCCGACCGCTGGTCGCCGCAGATCACGATCGGCATGCCCGTGCTGATCCCGGAAGAATATGTCTCGGACCTCTCGGTGCGACTGTCGCTGTACAGGCGGCTCGCCGATCTCGACACCGAAGAAGAGCTCGACAATTTTGCCGCCGAATTGCGCGACCGCTTTGGCGTGTTGCCGGACGAGGTGCGCTATCTCTTCAAGGTGGCCGCGATCAAGGGCTATTGCCGCAGAGCCAATGTCGAGAAGGTCGATGCCGGACCCAAGGGCGCCGTCATCGCCTTCCGCGACAACAAATTCGCGCAGCCCGACCGGCTGGTCTATTTCATCCGCCAACACGGGAAAGCGGCGCGGGTACGTCCCGATATGAAGGTGGTATTCTTCCAGGATTGGGAAACGCCGGAGGAACGGCTCACAGGCACCACCGAAATCCTGCGCCAGCTCGCCAATCTCGCCGAGGACAGGAAGGCGGCGTGATGGTTCACACCGCCGCGCGTCGCGCGTCGTCGTAAAGCCGGGCCAACAGCGACTTTGCCGAATCGTTCGGCATCATGGTGGCGACTGTGACCGATGGCTCCGCTCGAACGTCACGCTTGTCGTGCGAGGTATGGCGCATCACGGCGGACAAGCGTCGCGCGATCATGTGCGCGTTACGCAAATCAGTCTCGGCAAAGACGACGATGACCGAACCATCTTCCTGAATGGCGCCGAAATCCATCTGCCGCATTAGCCGGCTGATGATGCGCGCGCCGTCGAGTTGAGAGCGTTCGTGGCCGGGATCGAACGCAAAACGCGCCAATGATAGTCCGCCGCCGCGCGACGAGGTTTGATACACGGCGGTGGCGAAGTCGCGGCTGAAGGCTTCGGGCGTCAACAGGCCGCTGCGCGGGTCGAGCAAGCCGCCGGCGTCGATCGATCGCAGCGTGCGGCTCAAATGCGCTTCCAAGGCGTGCTGGCGGATCAACGGCAACGCGTTGGCGGCCACGAGCGCGGGATCGCCGGATATGATTTCGAGATTGGGCAGGTCGTAGTCGGGAGCGAGTTGCTGCGACGTCAGCACGATCGGCAGATTGCGGAAACGCGAGTCCTCGGAGAGCACCGTAAGGAAGGCATCCATCACCCGCGCCGTGAATCCTTCGCCGAGCACGATGCCGTCAACGTCGCGGGTATTGAGGTGCTTTGCGGCGGCCTCGATGCTCAGCGCTCCGACGACGCCCATCCGTTCGCCAAGCGACACCGAGAGCGCGGGGTAGGCGGCTCCGCGGCCGATCAGCAGCACGGTGGCGTCGCGCATGGGATCGGAGTGAGCGGACGCCATTCGATCAGGACGATCCTCGTCAAGCCGGCGCATGACGGTCGCGTGCAGGGTCCTGACCCGAAGCGCTGCGTTGAGCCGCGCGATCAGGCGGCCGAAATTGCCGCCAGTTTGCGAGAACGGAACGGCGTTTTCCGGTAACCGATCTTGCGGATCGACGGCCACCAGCGGCAAATAGGGTTGGCGGGCGGCGACCCGCTCTGCCAGTGCCGTGAAGGGCTGCTCGACTGCGCCTCGCATGGCGGCGACGATTGCCGCGGGCTGCACCTGTTCGATCGCGCGCGATGCATCGACCCAGCCGGCGTCGACGACGGGAAACATCCCGGCTTCGTCGAGCACGGTCGCAAATGCCGGCCGTCCGGCATTCGATACGACGATAATCGGGCCTTGCTGGGACATCCTGAAAACCCGGATCGAAGGACACTGGAAGAGACTGCGATCCTAGTTCGCGCCGCTTAATGCAGCGTCAACACAGTGCTCAGGTCTTCCCTTAGGTTGCGTTGGCGCGATCCCGAAATGCTTCCACCATCAGCGGGTTAAGCCCGAGTTCGGCGAGCGCCTCGCGGGCGCGGGCATTGTCCAGCGCCCGTCCGGCAAGGCGGTGGCCGCTCAGGCGGTCTGGCAATGCCGTTAGCAGCGCGCCCTGTCCGAGCCGCCGGCCCCATTCGGCCAAATCCTGCGACAGGAAGCGGTAGCCGCCGACCGCGACGACGCCCGAGGGTGGCGCGGTGATGCAGATCGCGCCGGTCGTGCGGTCGAGCCGGGCCGCGTAATCGGTATCGACGTAATCGCGCGGCGGCTGTGCCAAGAGTTGCTCGCCCGGCGGCGGTGCGGGCGCATAGGCCGCCACTGTGACCATCGGTCCACGTAATCCCAGCGTCCCCCTTGGCGTCAGCAGGATATCGCCCGCGATCGGCGAACCCGGAAGCTCGCGCCACGCGCCGTGCGGGCCCGGCATGATCGGGGCCGGCGCGCCATCGGCCGAACGCCGCGCACCGAACAATCCGGCTTCGCCGAACAGATAGACATCCGTCAGCGAGGCAGACTGAGCGGGCCAGGCGGGGCTTGAGGCGACCTGTTCGGGCGCGCGCCAAAGGCCGATGACGTTGCGAAGGCTCGGCAGGCGTGCCGCAAGGTCGAGTTCACCAAGTCGCATCGCCAATTGCGCCGGCGCCATCAACGTGTCGCACTTGTGTTCGTCGATCTGCTGCTCAAGCACATCGCTGTCGAACGGATGATGCAGCGCCAGCGTTCCGCCCGCGAGCAGCCACACCACCAGCGACGATGTGAGTCCTGCAAAGGAGGTCGGCGAGAATGCCGACATCACGGTTGCGCCTTGCGGCACATCGCTCTCGAGCGACAGCGCAAGGCCGCCGGCAATCAGGCTGAGATGCGCGCGCGGCACGGGACGAAAACCCTCGGTGGTGACATCGAAGGAAATCATCGCGGCCTTGCGGCCGTCCTGGATCACCGTGCGCGTGGTCGAGGATGGATTGGCGAGCGCCCGGTCGAGTGACGCCATCCCGTCCGGCAAATCGTTGCCGAAGCCGCAGACATGGCGGATCGAGAAGGCCTCCGCGGCGGCGTTCATGGCGAGGTCGGCGTAGCCAACCCCGTCGACCCTGCTTGAGGTCACGATCGCGCGGGCGGCGGTGCGGTTGAGCGCCGCCACGAGTTCGGCCTGGCGCCACAATAGCGGCAGCACCGCAACCACCAGACCGGCGCGATAGGCTGCCAGTACCGTGAGAGCGAACTCGACCGTATTCGGCAGCTGTACCGCGACGATGGAATTGGCCGGTAGGCCGGATTCGACGAAATGCGCTGCCAATGCCGAGATGGCGTGGTCTGCCTCCCGGTAGCTCAGACGCTTGGGCGGTTGGCCGGTGATGCGCTGCTTGTTTATGGGATCAAGCAGCGCCGGCGCATCCGGCTTTCGCGACAGGATGCGTTGAAACAGTGCGTCGAGCGTTGGGGAGGCGTTGGGCGGGGTCATTGCTTCGATTGCGCATCCGGCTTCCGCCACCAGGTTTCCGGAAGATACCCGGTCAGTGCAGTGGCTGCCGGCCGTTCTACCCGATTCCAGCGCGCGATCCATTGCTCGGCGGCGTTAAACAATGGGATAGCGTAGAAGCCGGACATCAGGGCGCGGTCGAGCGAGCGAACCGCCGAGACGAAAGCGGTATGCTCGCGCGCTTCCAGCATGGCAGCGATCAGGGCGTCGATGGCAGGGTCCTTGGCACCCATATAGTTGCGCGTCCCCTGCACGCCGGCAGCCTCGCTGCCCCAGTAAAACGACTGCTCGTTGCCTGGCGAGAGCGACTGATCCCAACGGCTGGGGATCATGTCGAAATCAAAGGCGAGCCGGCGCTGATCGAATTGCACGGGATCGACCACCCGCACCGAGGCCTCGATGCCGGCGCGCTTCAGGTCGCGTTGAAAGGCCAGCGCGATTCGCTCGTCATCACGCGTCGTTACGAGGATTTCGAAGCTGAGCGGCGCCTTTGTCGCGCGCTGCCGCAACACCGTCCCGTCGAGATCGTAGCCGGCCCCGGACAGCAAGGTCAGCGCGCGGCGAAGCGTCGAGCGGTCGCGCCCCGAACCGTCGCTAACGGGAAGGCGATAGCTGCCGTCGAGGATATCGGGCTCTATATGGGACGCGAATGGTTTGAGCAGCTCGCGTTCGCGATCATCGGCGGGCCGGCCGTAGGCCGACAATTCGGATCCCGCGAAATAGCTCGGGCTTCGAGTATAGAGCCCAAAGAAGTAGTTGCGGTTGATCCACTCGAAATCGAACAGCAACGTCAGTGCCTGACGTACTTTAACGTCGGAAAAGGCGGCCCGCCTGGTGTTGAAAACCAGGAATTCGGAAGGCTGCGGCATGCCGGTCTTGATGGTGTCGCGGATCACCTCGCCATTGCGGGCGGCGGGAAAGTCATATCCTTCGTGCCAGCGCAGCGGCTCGGTTTCGACGCGGAAATCATAAAGTCCGCGCTTGAAGGCTTCGAATTGGCTATTGGCCTCGCGATAGAAATCGAGCCTGATCTCGTCAAAGTTCCACAAGCCGCGATTGACCGGCAGATCGCGGCCCCAATAGTCGGGATTGCGCATCAGCGTGACGCTGGCGCTGGGCTTGACCGCAGTGACGCGGTAGGGACCGGAACCGAGAGGTGCGGTCATCGTGGTTTCTTCAAACGTAGCGACGTCCGTGGCATGCCGCGGCAATATCGGCATCAGACCAAGGATTAGCGGCAATTCGCGGTCGTTGGCGGCGGAAAGGTCGAACCGGACCGTGAGCGGATCCAGCGCGTCGGCTTTTGTCACCTTGGCGTAATACTGGCGATGGTTGGGACGGCCGTGATCGCGCAGCAACGCCCATGAAAAAAGCACGTCCTCTGCCTTTACCGGCTGGCCGTCCGAGAAACGCGCCTTGGGATCGAGACGGAAGGTGACGTAGCTTCTGGCGTCGTCGGTCTCGACGCTGTTGGCCAAAAGCCCATAGAGCGTAAAAGGCTCGTCGTAGCCGCGCGCCATCAGGCTTTCGACGACAAAGCCCCTGATTTGCTGGAGCGCGAGCCCCTTGACGATCAGGGGATTGAGGCTGTCGAAGGTACCGGAGAGGCCCCACACCAGCCGGCCGCCTTTCGGCGCGTCAGGATTGACATAGGGCATATGGGTAAAATCAGCGGGCAGAGCGGGGTTACCATGCATCGCAATGGCGTAGCTTTCTGCCGCCGAGACCCGGCTTGCGCCGGCGGCGAGGAAAATGCCGCAGGCGAGCAAAAAGCCAGTCCCCGCGGCAACGCGTATGCGCCTAAAAGCTGACATTGGAACGCGCGGATTTGATTCGGAACAGCTCACTAAGGCGTTCTAGCATAGGCCCGGCATCGGGCAGATCGCCTGTCTCAAAGATGCTTGTCGGCATTGATCTTTTCGTTCGCCGCTGTAAGAAAGCGGGCGATCGAGCTAGATCGCAGGGCTAGTCACGTATCCGCCTCAATTGACTAGGAGACAGCCGCGCGACGCGGCCAGTTGTTGGCGCCTGCAAGGTTTCGGGTGCGCCCGTTCAGAAAGGGTTTTCCGCAATGAATTTCCGTATCTTGGCCGCGTCGGTTCGGCCGCGTGGGCGGCTTGTTGCCCTGCTGGCGGCAACCGCGCTGGCTTCTTCTTTTGCGCTCGAAGCCCAAGCCCAGGCTCCAACACCTGCGCCGGCGGCGCCAAAGGCCAAGGCTGCGCCAAAGGCTGCTCCAAAGGCCGCTCCGGCGCCATCGGCACAGCAGGCGCCACCAGCGGCTGCGCAGGCCCAGCAGCAGGCGCCCGCCGCGGGCGGCCAGCCCCAGCAGGACCAGATGCCCCAGCTGATTTATGCGCCGTGGACCAAATTCTGCCTGAAGGGCCAGGACGCCAACGCCAAGCAGATTTGCTTCACCGGCAAGGATGGGCGCATCGAGTCGGGGCAGCCGGTCATCGCGGCCGTCATCATCGAGCCGGAAGGCGAGCCCAAGAAGATCCTGCGCGTCACGCTGCCGCTCGGCATGCAGCTCGTTCACGGAACCCGCGTGATCGTCGACAGCAATCCGCCGGCGCAGAGCCCCTACGTGATCTGTTTCGCCAACGGCTGCATGTCGGATTACGAAGTGACCCCGGAAATGCTGGCCAACTTGAAGAAGGGGCAGAATTTGGTGGTGCAGGCGATCAATGCAAACGGCGCGCCGCTGACCTTGCCGCTGCCATTGCAGGAGACCGGCGGCAGCGGCTTCGCCAAGGCCTATGACGGACCGCCGACCGATCCGAAGGTGTTCGAGGAAAACCAGAAGAAGCTGCAGGAAGAGCTGCAGAAGCGCGCCGAGGAGGCACGCAAGAAGCTCGAGGCCAACCCGCCCGCAGGCGGTACGGTCGCCGCGCCGGCTGCGAAGTAGGAAGCTTCACCGCCCTTTATCTATCGACGAACGAAAAAGGCGCCTGGTCGGGCGCCTTTTTTGTTCGGTTCGTCATTGCGAGCGCAGCGAAGCAATCCACGGCGTGGCATAGCGACTCGCAATGACGGGAGATGCCGTTTTGGCTGCAGAACTAATTCAGCGATGGATTGCGCGGGCGATAGCCGCCCGATTTGTCCTTCACGAAGATTTCGGCGACCTGCGAATGGCGGATCGGCTCGCCAGAATCGTCGGGCAAAAGATTCTGCTCGGAAACGTAGGCGACGTATTCCGAATCCGAATTTTCCGCGAGCAAGTGGTAGAACGGCTGATCCTTGTGCGGCCGCACCTCTTCGGGGATCGACAGCCACCATTCCTCGGTATTGTTGAATTCCGGATCGATATCGAAGATCACGCCACGGAACGAGAACACCCGGTGACGCACGATCTGCCCGATCTGAAATTTGGCGGTCCGCGTTTTTATCATACCTCGTCGAATAGACCATGATTGTGGCCGATGCTAGAGGCAAATCAAATGCAGGCCTGCGGCGCGCAGCGATTGCAACGGCAGGAAATCGTTCAAAAGGGAACGGTTCGCCCAATCGATCGCCAAGGTGCGGGTCATGATATCGCCGCGGCGTGCCCAGCCGTAGCGGCTGAGAATCTCCGGCGCGCCGGGATCCTCGCCCGACGCCAAGGCCTCCCGCACTATGACTGCGATGTCGCCGGCATCGCGCAAGCCCATGTTCAGGCCCTGCGCCCCGATCGGGGGAACCACGTGCGCGGCCTCGCCGACCAGCGCGACACGGTGGCGTGCGAATTGAGCGGGCCGCTCGATCGCGAGCGGGAAGAGATGACGGCCGCCCTCGACGCGGACACGGCCAAGGATCGAATGCGATTGCTTTTCAGCCGCCTCGGACAATTCGTCGTCGCTCAGTAAAGACAGCCGCTCCGCTTCCTTGGGAAGTCCAACCCACACCACGCTGCAGCGCTCGCCGTGCAGCGGCACGAAAACGCAGGGACCGTGTTGTGTGTGAAACTCGGTCGAGATACCGCAATGCGACCGCGAATGGCTGATGTTGAAGGTTAGTGCTGCCTGATTGAGTTCACGGCGGCGAACCGTGATGCCGGCAGCCTCGCGACAGAGCGATTGCCGTCCGTCGGCGCCAATCAAAAGGCGCGCAGACCGCGTTTCTCCATTGCCGGTACGGACGGTGACCATCGTATCACCTGGGCTGACCGTCTCGGCTTCGTCATCGAAACGGGTCAGACGGGACAATTCGGCTGCGCGTTGTTCGAGCGCCGCGATCAACGCGCTGTTCTCGATGTTGTAGCCGAAAGCGTCGAGACCGATCTCCTGGCAAGAGAATCGGACTTCCGGCGCACGGATCAGACGGCCGGTGTCGTCGACCAGCCGCATCGTCTGCAACGGCGCCGCCTTGTCCTGGCACTGCGACCAGATCCCCAATTCGTGCAGGAAATCGATGGAGCCGCCGAGCAGCGCCGTGGTGCGGTTGTCCGCGTAAGGCGCGCGGCGGGCAATTAGCGCCGTATTCGCGCCGGCTTGCACCAGCGCGATGGCGGCGGCGAGACCGGCCGGGCCCCCACCGACCACGGCCACATCGAAGGCTACGGATGCATCGTTCATCTCGTCACATTTGACCTTGCCGGCGGCATTTTCAAGCCATTGAAGGGTTCAAAATGTTTCGACCGATTTGCGCGGCGGAACGCCGCAAGTGGTCCGACGGCCCGGATATGCAAATCGCGGCGATTCCTGATAGCACTGCGCAGCCATGAATCAGGATATGGATCAGGATTCTTCGCAAGCGACGCCGGCGATCCGGGCTGCCGCATTTTCCGTGCATATCTTCACGGCGCTCGGAGCGGGCCTGGCCTTAATCGCCATGCTCGAGGCCGTGCGCGAGCATTGGGCCGCGATGTTTGCCTGGCTCGGGGTGGCGCTCGTCGTCGATGCGATCGACGGTCCGATCGCGCGGCGGCTCGATGTCGTGCGTGTGCAGCCGAACTGGTCGGGCGAGGTGCTCGATCTGGTGGTCGATTTCGTCACTTACGTCTTTGTGCCGGCCTATGCGATCACTGCCAGTGGCCTATTGCTGCCGGTGGCGGCGCCGCTGCTCGGCATCGGCATCGCCGTGTCAGGCGCGCTCTATTTCGCTGACCGCCGCATGAAGACCGCGGACAACCATTTTCGCGGCTTCCCGGGCTTGTGGAATGTCGCCGCGTTCTACCTGTTTCTGCTTCATCCGGTGCCGGCGCTTGGCAGCCTCGGGACCGCCATCCTTATCGTGCTGACGTTTGTGCCCCTTCGTTTCGTTCATCCGGTCCGTGTGATACGCCTGCGCTGGCTCACCTTGACGCTGGTCTCGCTCTGGGGAGCACTTGCGATCTATACGCTGTGGAGGGATTTCAATGTCGGCGCGCCCGTCACGATCCTGTTGTGCGTGATCGCCCTTTATGTCGTTGGTGGCGATGCCGCGACCCGGTTCGTGAGGTCGCTCAAGGAATGATCGCGCTTCTGACCAGCGCGGAGGCGTGGGCAGCGCTGTTGACCCTGACGGCGCTCGAAATCGTGCTCGGCATCGACAACGTCTTCTTTTTGTCCGTCATCGTCTCGCGGATTCCGCAGCCGCAGGCCAGACGTGCCCGGCAGGTCGGGCTCGCGCTCGCGCTGCTGTTCCGCATCCTGCTGCTCAGCCTCCTGGTATGGCTGATCGGCCTGACACAAGCCGTGCTGACCGTGAAGGGCATGGCCTTCTCCTGGCGCGACATCATCCTGATTGGCGGCGGGCTGTTCCTGATCGCGAAAGCGACCCACGAAATTCATGCCGAGGTAGAGGCGGGCGATGAAGAGGGCCAGCCCACATCCGGAGCGGGCGCCTTCCTCTGGGTTATCGCGCAGATCATCGTCATCGACATGGTGTTCTCGCTCGACTCCATCATCACCGCCATCGGCATGGCGCAGGATTTGACGATCATGATCGCGGCCGTCGTGATCGCCTGCCTCATCATGTACGTGTCGTCAGGCCCGATTGCGACATTCGTAAGCGAACATCCGACCACCAAGATGCTGGCGCTGGCGTTTCTGGTGCTGATTGGCGTCGCCCTGGTCGCCGACGGATTCCAGTTTCACATTCCGCGCGGCTACATCTATTTTGCTATCACGTTCTCGGCGGCGGTCGAGTTCTTCAACGTGCTCGCCAAACGCAACCGCAAAAAGGCGCCGAATTAGGCATGCCTTGCACGCCGAGTTGACAAGGGCGCCTCAAATCGCTTTCGCTTCACCTTAAGGCGAATGCCAAGGGAGAAGGCAGATGATCAAGGCTGTGCGCGTGCACCAGGTGGGAGGTCCGGAAGCCCTGGTCTACGAAGCTGTCGATCTGCCGCCGCCGGGACCGGGCGAAATCCGTATCCGCCAGCACGCTGTCGGCCTGAATTTCATCGACGTCTATTACCGCACCGGTCTGTACAAGGCGCCGGGGCTGCCGTTCATCGCCGGCAATGAAGCGGCCGGCGAAGTCGTCGCGGTCGGGCCGGGCGTCACCAATTTCCACCCAGGCGACCGCGTCGCCTATTACCACAATCTTGGCGCCTACGCCGGTGAGCGCAACATCCCTTGGGAAAAGCTCGTCAAACTGCCCGACCACATCACCTACGAGCAGGGCGCCGTGTTGATGCTGAAGGGGTTGACGGTCTGGTATCTCCTGCACAAGACCTTCAAGGTGGAGCCGCATCACCGGGTGCTGGTCCATGCCGCGGCCGGCGGCGTCGGCCTGTTAGCCTGCCAATGGGCGAGGGCGCTCGGCGCACATGTCATCGGCACCGTCGGTTCCAAAGCAAAGGCCGAGCTTGCGCTTGCCAATGGCTGCGATCACGTCATCCTCTACAACGAGGAAGATTTTGTCGCGCGCGTCAAGCAGATCAGCCGCAACGAACTCTGCGACGTCGTCTATGATGGCGTCGGCAAGTCGACATTTCCGGGCTCGCTGTCCTGCCTCAAGCCGCGCGGCATGTTCGTTAGCTTCGGCAACGCCTCCGGTCCGGTGCCGCCATTTGCGATCGCCGAACTCAACAGCCACGGCTCGCTGTTTGCGACCCGCCCAAAGCTCAACGACTATATCGGCAAGCGCTCCGAATTGCTCGAGGGCGCCGACACGCTGTTCGCCGCTGTGATCAATGGCAAGCTCCACGTGCCAATCAACCACGCTTATGCGCTGAAAGACGCAGCGAGAGCCCATATCGACCTGGAAAGCCGCAACACCACCGGGGCATCGATCCTCAAGCCGTAGCGCTTACGCTTACAGATACTTAACCACCCGCAAGCCATTCACTTCATGCTTGTAGCGCGGCGAGACCGGCTTGATGTTGTCCCACTGAATGGCGAGGCCCGAGGTCGATGCTTCGTCAAAGATCTCCAGGACCGGCTTGAACGCTTCCAGCAATCGCCGCTTGATGTCCGCGGCAATTTCGGCGTCCGATCTGGTGGTGACGAGCTGAACGACAGGCTTGCCTTCCTCAACTTCGCTCACGTCGGAACTCCATCCCTTTTTCTTTGCCAATGACACATCATATCACTGCTCGTCATTGGTTTGAACCGCAGCCCCAATCACTTTGGCGAATTGGGCCGTTTCATCCTCCGCTCCATCGACGCGGGGCGTGCGGCGGCTATGCAACCCGCCGTGCAGCGCCCGCCTTCGTCAGGATGACGTCGAGACAATAGATCATCTCGGAGATTTCCTCACGCGTCACGTTGAGCGCCGGCATGAAGCGCAGCGCGTCCGGCTGCGGCGAGTTGAGCAGCACACCGGCCTCGAATTCCTGCGTGACGAGCGAGGCGCCGATCGGCAATTTCAGGTCGAGCGCCAGCAATAGTCCGCGGCCCCTGACATCGCCGAGACCATGCCGCGCGGAAAGTTTTTGCAGTTCGCTCTCCAGAAACCGGCCGGCATCGACGGCCGATTTCAGGAACTCGTCCTGGCTGATCTGTTCGAGCACCACGAGTCCCGCCGCGCACATCAGCGGGTTGCCGTTGAACGTGCCGCCCTGATCGCCGTGCTCGAAGCAGGAGGCTTTTTCCGTCGCAAGCAGCGCCGCCAGTGGTACGCCGCCGCCGATCCCTTTTCCAAGCGTCATGATGTCGGGCGCGATTGCAGCGTGCTCGTAGTGGAACAGCTTGCCGGTGCGGCCCATGCCGGTCTGGATCTCGTCGAAGATCAGCAGCAGGCCATACGTGTCGGTCAGCGCCCGCAACTGCCGAAGGAATTGATCGGTCGCGGGCCAGACGCCGGATTCGCCCTGGATCGGCTCCAACATCACCGCAACCGTCTGGTCCGATATCAGCCGCTTGACGGAGGCCAGATCGTTGAGCCGCGCTTTGCGAAAGCCCGACACTTTCGGTTCGAACAGCGGCTCAAACGCCTTCTTGCCCGACGCCGACATGGTCGCGAGCGTCCGGCCATGAAAGCCGCCCTCGAAGGTGATGATCTCATAGGCGCCATTCTTGTGCAGCGCGCCGTATTTGCGCGCGAGTTTTATGGCGCCTTCGTTGGCTTCGGCGCCGGAATTGGCAAAGAACACCTGATCGAAACAAGAATGATCCACGAGCGCCTTTGCGAGCTTCAAGCTGACCGCGTTGTAATAAGCGGGGCTCGGGGTCAGCAGCAATTTCGCTTGCGCGGCAAGGGCGTCGGCAACCGCGGGCGGAGAGTGGCCGAGGCAGTTCACGGCCCAGCCCTGGATGAAGTCGAGATAGCGCTTGCCGGTGATGTCCCAGAGGTACGAGCCTTCGCCCTTCGCGAAGACGGCCGGCGGGCGCGCGGTGATCTCCATGAGAGCGTCGAGCGGATGGGAAGCGATAGTCATGGCGAACTCCTTGGGGGTGTTGGGTTGAAAAGACGGCCGAAACGCAAGAAGGCCGCACTTTCTAGGGTGCGGCCTTCTCGAAAACGTTGCTGATCTTAAGTGTTCAGCGGTGTCGTCGGACATGGCGCAGCCCATCATCGTCGCAGGTGCGACGACGGAAAGCTGCGCGGCGGTTGGTCCGGTTCGAATTCATGGTGAGGGGCCATACAGCCGAATGGCTGGCGCTGTCAAGCGCTGGTGGTCGACGGTCGCAGCTAAACGCGGGACAAAAAGCGAGCTAAAATCCGGCGACGCTGCCGTGCCGAGCGGCCTCTTGCAACCGTCGGGCCGACCTCGTCGACGATCACCTGCTGCCGCGTGCCGACCTTGCGTTTGAGCCGGCGCGCGGAAATCCTTTGCTGCCGCGCCATCAGCGCGTTCCAGCGCTCCTGCTTGATCCCGTCCGCCACGTGATTGCCGAGCGCGTTCGATGAGGCGCCCGCAACCGGCTCGTATTTGAAGCAGCCGACGCGATCGATCTCGGCTTCCTCGAGCCAGTCGAGCAGATAGGCAAAATCGGAATCGGTCTCGCCGGGGAAGCCGACGATGAAAGTCGAACGCAGCGTGAGATCAGGACACTGCTCGCGCCACTGCTTGATCCGCACCAGCGTTTTTTCCTGCGCGGCCGGGCGCTTCATCGCTTTCAGGACTTCCGGGCTCGCATGCTGGAAGGGAATATCCAGATAGGGCAGGATCTTGCCTTCGGTCATTAATCCAATGGCTTCATCGACGTGCGGATAGGGGTAGACGTATTGCAGCCGCACCCAGGCACCGAGCTCGCCGAGCTCCTTGGCGAGATCAAAGAACTTCGCGCGAACCTCGCGATCCTTCCACGGACTCCCGGCGTATTTCAAATCGACGCCGTAGGCGGACGTGTCCTGCGAGATCACCAGCAATTCCTTGACGCCGGCGTTGACCAGCTTTTCTGCCTCGCGCAGCACGTCGCCGGCCGGACGCGACACCAAATCGCCGCGGAGTTTCGGAATGATGCAGAAGCTGCAGCGGTTGTTGCAGCCTTCGGAAATCTTCAAGTAAGCGTAGTGCCGCGGAGTCAGCTTGATGCCTTGCGGCGGCACCAGATCGAGATGCGGATTGTGCGCCGGCGGCAGCGCGCGATGCACGGCATCGAGCACACTCTCATACTGCTGCGGTCCTGATATCGAGAGCACGCCCGGATAGGCTTTTTCGATCGCTTCCGGTTCCGCGCCCATGCAGCCCGTGACGATCACCCTGCCGTTCTCTGCCATGGCTTCGCCGATGGCGCCGAGCGATTCCTGCTTGGCGCTGTCGAGGAAGCCGCAGGTATTGACGATGACAAGGTCGGCACCGTCGTGCTTGCGTGCGAGCTCATAGCCTTCCGCCCGCAGCCGCGTGATGATGCGCTCGGAATCCACCAACGCCTTGGGGCACCCCAGCGAAACAAAGCTGACTTTGGGCGCGGCGGCCTGTTGCATATTTTCATCTGCCTGATTGACCGGCAGGAGCTAGTCCCAATTGCTCATAATTACAAGGCTTTGCGATACCGCTTGGCGTGCTATGGATGCGCTGCCGGGTTGTGAGTGATCGATGAGCGCCGAACAGTCGCCTAAAATCGTGATTGTCGACGAAAGCCCGATCCGTGCCGCGATCCTCGAGGAGGGATTGCGGGAAGCGGGATTTACCGGCGTCGTGCATATCAGCGAGATGCAGAGCTTGCTGGCGCGGATTTACGCGCTCGATCCGGACATCATCCTGATCGACCTGGAAAATCCCAGCCGCGACGTGCTGGAACAGATGTTCCAGGTCAGCCGCGCGGTGCGGCGCCCGATCGCGATGTTCGTCGACCAGAGCGACGCGGCCTCGATCCAGGCCTCGGTCGATGCCGGCGTCTCGGCCTACATCGTCGACGGATTGAAGAAGGAACGCATCAAGCCGATCCTCGACCTCTGCGTCTCCCGCTTCAATGCGTTTTCGAGGCTGCAGGACGAGCTCGATCGGACCAAATCGGCGCTGGAGGATCGCAAGGTGATCGATCGCGCCAAGGGCATCCTGATGAAGCTGAAAGGCCTGACCGAGGATGAGGCCTATGTGCTGCTGCGCTCCACCGCGATGCGCGAGAAAAAGAAGATCAGTGAGATCGCCCAGTCGATCATCACTGCGTCGGAGATGCTGAAATGACGACACCGCTCCACATCGGGTTCATCCCGCTTGTCGACGCCGCC
>VAZG01000331.1 GCA_005885285.1 Alphaproteobacteria bacterium
AGGGCCGGCGAAGCGACGAACATCCCGACCAGCACCGCGGCACAACAAGGGATCGCGAGCTTCTTCGCAATTATATTCACGCTGACTGACCGCTCTTTTTCGACACAGGGCGTAGTCAGATCTACACCTGGTTCGAAGGGTCCCCTGCACCATCGGGTCCACCGCAGCGCATACTAGTTTCGCATTCGCAAAAGAAAAGCTGTCCGGATGCGCAAAACTTCACCATTGCGCGAGCAGTTCTTTTATCCAGAGTCGGGATTATCCAGAGTTGGGGAAGACCGCATGCCCAACCCTATCGCCGCGAGGATTTGCTGCGGCATCACATCCGCCCTGCTGCTGGCAGCTCCGGTCTATTCCGGGACGCTCGCCGACGCGCCGTCGGTCGCGCCTTCCAGCATGCCTCGCATCGGCACGGTCGGCGCGCGCTTCCAGTCCTACAACATTGAAATGGTCGAACTTACCGGCGGGAGGTTTTGGAAGCCCTATCGATCGAAGCACGAGGTTCACGGCGCGCCGGCGCCGCGACCCGGATCCGATACGCCGCCGGGCATGGATTCGAATTTATACGAATATCGGCCGCCGATTGATCTGACCGATACGCGATTGCGCAAGCTCGCGGCGGCGCTGGCGCCGGCATATGTACGTGTCAGCGGGACATGGGCGAACACCACCTATTTTGCCGATTCGGAAAATCCACCATCGGCGCCGCCGGCCGGCTTCAACGGCATTTTGACGCGGCAGCAATGGCGAAGCCTGGTCGATTTCTCGCAAGCGGTGGACGCGCGGATCGTGACCTCATTTTCGGCCGGTCCGGGCAGTCGAGATGCCGGCGGCGTCTGGAAGCCCGATCAAGCCCGCCGCCTTCTCGCCTACACAAGATCGGTCGAGGGCAGCATCGCTGCCGCCGAATTCACCAACGAGCCGGACCTCGCCGCTGTGGGCGGCTTGCCGGCCGGCTACGACGCGTCGGCCTATGGCAGGGATTTCGGGATATTCCGCAGGTTTATGATGCAGAGCTCTCCGGAACTGATGATCCTCGGTCCCGGCACCGTCGGCGAGACAACAGTCGCCTCGAGCCTGCTCGCCGCGTCCACGCCGGATCTGGATGCGCTTTCCTATCATTACTACGCGGCACTGTCGGCGCGCTGTGGCGGCAAGCTCACCCCCGAGACCGCACTTTCCGAACGCTGGCTTTCGGGCACGGATCGGGTTCTGAACTTCTACCGAACGCTTCGCGACGAATTCGAGCCTGGCAGACCGATCTGGCTTACGGAGACGGCAGACGCAGCGTGTGGTGGAAACCCATCGGCCGCGACCTTCCTGGACACGTTTCGCTATCTCGACCAACTCGGGCGATTAGCCAAGGCCGGCGTTCAGGTCGTGATGCACAATACGCTCACTGGGAGCGATTACGGCCTGCTCGATGAGCGAACGCGGCGACCGCGGCCGAACTATTGGGCCGCGCTGCTGTGGCGGCAACTGATGGGAACAACCGTGCTCGATGCCGGCGCGCCCGTTCAATCGGGCCTCCACGTCTACGCCCATTGCCAAAGAGAAGTGGCGGGCGGCGTCACCATTCTCGTCATCAACACCAACCGCAACGCGCCGCGCTCATTGACGCTCCCCACAGCGTCAGCGCGTTACACCCTCGACGCTGTGAGCCTGACGGGCATCGATGTCAGGCTGAATGGCAGGACGCTGAAATTGAGTGCCCATGACGAGCTGCCGTCCATCGCCGGCGTTCCGACGATCGCGGGCACCACAACGTTCGCGCCGGCCACCATCACTTTCCTGGCCATACCCGCGGCTGCAAACGACGCATGCCGGTGATGCCACGGAATGATGCTCTAGGGTCTCCCCTTCAAGGAACGAGGCGAGAGGGGGATGTGAAAAATCCTGAAGCCTGCGATTTCAGGAAACCCCTCCGCCGCGTCCGCAGATACCAGGGCCAAAACTGCAGCCGGCACCTCTCCATTGGCCAGCCGATCGATCGCGGTCGTGTGACCCTCGCTGAGTTGGACTTCCGGCGCCCCGGCTGCGACGATCGCGGTCCTGACAATGCCGTTAGACGCGGAATACCTGTCGTCGACCGCAATCGTCTTGCCGGCCAGATCGGAGACCGACTTGATGTCGGGACGCGCCATCAGAACGGCAACCAGGAGGTCGGCGTTGTCGGCTTTCATGTCCGGCGGCGGGGCCGTGGTAGTCGCCGTCAAGCGCTCGGCGAGCACCGTGGCGGCCGCCACCTGTGCCTCGATGGTTCGGGTATTGGCAACGCCGATGGTAGGACGCGACTCGGCGGCAGCGCTGCCAGCGGGCTGCCGCCGCGTGTTCGAAGAATCAGGCGGGAGCGGGATGCGGGATGCCGGAGGCGCGGCTTTGGCGGCGACCTGAGCCGGCTTCGCCGTTGTGCTTGCGAGACGCCCCCGATGGCTGTTCGTCGCCGCGGAATTGGTCCGCAATGACACAAGCTTGATCGGCGGACCCGCTTTCCGCTCGAGACAGGGCAAGCCGTTCGCGCCCGTGCACGAACTCGTGGCCGCCTGCGGCGGTGGTGGCTGACGGCTGCAGCCGACCAGGGTCGCAGCCAGCGCGCCGATGAGAAGCGTCCTCAAGCAATTCTCCTTGAGAGGCTGAGTTTCGCCCGCATTCTTGCTGCGTGATGATGTGCGCTGGTCGACTATCTCTTGTGCAAAAATCTTAAGCGCGCATTAAACCTCACCCTCTCGTCGCGAGAAGGTCCGCTATTGGTTAATGGCAGCGTCATGAGATGTCCGCGGGACGCGGAACGTCTTGCCGGCCGGCCGAGGCGTGCCGCGCCGTGTTTCTTTCAACGCAGTACGCGTGAGTGCTTGACGACGGAGGCGCTTATTTTCGGGCCGACTGACCCATCACCGCTCGGCACTCCCGGCGCCGTCCTTCGTAGGTCCGGTAGGTGCCGGATGCGGAATCATAGGTCCGAAAATGCGTGCAGCCGGGCGGACCGACGATGCGCTTAGCGCGGCTGGGTCGCTCTGCGCGCTCAGCGCGCCTGGGTAATGGAACTGGATCAAGTGGTTCAGTTGCCGGCTTGGTGGTGTCCGGTGCCACGCGGCCCTGTTGCTTTGCCGCGGTCTTCTCTTCCGCTGCAGCAGGTTTCTCTTCCGCGGCAGCAGCTTTCTTTTCCACGGCAGCGGGCTTGTCATCCGCGGCAGCAGGTTTCACTTCCGCAATGGCGGACGTCTCGCCAGCGGCCGGCTGCTTCGCGTCGGTCTTATTTTCCGCGGCGTCGGGTTTCTGTTCTGCGGCAGGCTTCACATCCTCCGCAGCAGCAGGCTTCTGATCTGCAGCCTTCTGTCGTTCGATGAACGCCTTGCATTGAAACGGGAAAACGATTTCTCCGGACGCCGTCAGGCCGATCGGCATGCAGCCGCCGGGCGGCGGCTCCTCAGTCACTGAAGGTTCTACCTGAGCGGGCTTCGGGTTCACCGCGCCAGTTGTCTGGGCGAGCGCTGCGCCGCTCGTTACCGCGAGAAGGACGCAACCCAGCGCGCCGGCACGGCAGGCAAGGCCGCTCTGGAAAGCCAATAAATGCTTCATACAATCACTCAACCACTTACAATCACTCAACCACTGTCTTTGGAACCTTCATCACGCCATCTAGGCATACTCGTGGCACGATGAGGACCGCCCGAAGGCGCGAGGCGGCCAACAGATGGCCGGCGAAAGAGGATCCCGTGTGGCACCCGGCCCATACAGCACGCACCAAGGTGCGGTGATAGGCTGGATGGGACCGCTCACACAACCTTGAGACCAAGATGCTCCTCCATAGGTGCGAAATCGCGATCATCGTGCAGCAACGCGTGGCGACGTTCGATGCAAAAGGTGCCGATGATAATGTCGGCTGTTTTCCTAATCGTGACACCCGCTTCTCGCAGCTTGCGATAGTTCCGGGCGGCGCGAGGGGCTAGATCGTCGTCCAGGAGGGGCACAACTCTGTATTGGCGCAATCCGCGCTCAATGCGCGTGGCATGGGCTTCGTCTCGAGCGCCCTGAAGAATTTCGAGCAGGATGAGATCGCCAACCAGGAGCGGTTCCCGTGTAACGGCTTCCTCCAGTTTCGCAGTAGCTGTCGTGCGGTGGCCGCGCAAGTGCGCGACCCAAACGGACGTATCGACGAGAATCACGACCTGCGTGGCCGGCGGCCCTGGCGCATCTCTCCAAGATCGCCTTCCCAGCCCAATCCGTTGAGTTCCGCCAGCGCCTTCGTCTGCTTGCGCAACCGGACCAGCAGCCGCAAGCCCTCTTCAACCGTGGCGCGTTTGGTCGCCAAGCCGGTCGCCGTCATGGCTTGGGACAACAACTCATCATCGATTTCAATGTTGGTCCGCATCGCAGCCGGCCGATCGTTGTGTATAGATTAGTCATTATATACACACCCTCCAACTCCGGTGCAACACGCGTTCAATCGTAGCTGAGAGATTTCCGATCGGCTTGCGGTGCGTTACGCCAGCGGCTTCAACCCTGCTTCGATCTCGGCGCGACGCGGCTCCAGGAACGGCGGCAGCGCCAACCTCTCGCCGAGCTTCTCCATCGGCTCGTCGCTGGCAAAGCCGGGACCGTCGGTCGCGATCTCGAACAGGATGCCGTTCGGCTCGCGGAAATAAAGGCTGCGGAAATAGAAGCGATCGATCTCGCCGGAGTTGCGGACACCAAGCTCGTTCAAGCGCTGCGTCCAGGCATGGTATTGCACCTCGTCCGGGGTGCGGAACGCGACATGATGCACGCCGCCGGCGCCCTGCCGCGCGACCGGCAAATGCTTATTCTCGATCACATGAAGCTCCGCGGCCGGGCCGCCCTCCCCCATCGCAAATACGCACTCGCGCGCGGCAGTATCCGGCGCTGCATAATCGCGCACCGCGCGCATGTTCATGACCTCCGTCAGCGCCGCTGCGGTGTGCCTAAGATCGTGCACGGTGAGCACGATCGGACCGAGGCCGCGGATCTGATGCTCCGCCGGCACCGCGCTCCCTTCCCATGGCGAGGCGGGCCCCGCCCCGCCGTCATCGCCCAGCACCAGCCGTTGACCTTCGCCGTCTTCGAACGGCAGCGTCAGCCGGCCGTCGACCTCGGCTATCTCGCCGACGTTGCCACCCGCCTGCCTCAAGCGGTCGCGCCAGAACCTGAGGCTGCCCTCGCCGGCGACGCGCAGCCCGGTGCGCGAGATGCTGTTGGTTCCGCGGCGCTCGGGCGCCGCCGGAAAATCGAAGAAGGTGAGATCTGTGCCGGGACTGCCTTTGCCGTCGGCGTAGAACAGATGATAGGCGCTGACGTCATCCTGGTTGACGGTCTTCTTCACCAGCCGCATGCCCAACAGGCCGGTGTAGAAGGCCAGATTCTCGCGCGGTTTGGCTGAAATCGCCGTGAGATGGTGAATTCCCGTTAACTGCATCGCTTGCCCCTCGCGCGTCATTCCGTCACCGTTGAAAAGCCGGCACCGGCAGTTTGGGCCGCCCGGCGGATGATGTAGGCTACGGCTGGAAGACTCGCCAGCGGCGTCTTTTGGCCGCTCGTTTCGGGGACGTTGCCATGACCGCTCACCTGATAGTCACCGATGAAGGCGCGACGCGGGTGATTACGCTGAGACGGCCGGAAAAAAAGAACGCCATCACCCAGGACATGTATCGCGTCATGGGCGATGCGATCGACACCGCGCAGAATAATCCGGCCATCCGCTGCCTCATCATCACCGGCGGCTCGGGCGTCTTCACCGCCGGCAACGACCTCGACGACTTCCTCAAAGAGGGCACCTCCAACACCGACACGGCACACAGCGCCAACAGCGCCATCAGCGCCAACAGCGCCAACAGCGCCAACAGCGCCATCAAGTTTCTTTATTCCCTCGCCCATAACGTCAAGCCGATCATTGCCGCGGTCGACGGTGTGGCAATCGGCATCGGCACCACCATGCTGTTCCATTGCGATTACGTGCTGGCCTCAACCACCGCGACCTTCTCCACGCCCTTCATCCATCTCGGCCTGGTGCCGGAGGGCGCCTCCAGCCTGTTGATGCCGCGTACGATGGGCTACCAGCGCGCCTTTGCCATGCTGGTGATGGGACGCACCTTCAGCGCCGAAGATGCCCACCTCGCCGGCTTCGTCAATGTCGTGGTGTCGCCCGGCCACACCGAGGCCGAGGCGCGCAAGGTGGCCCGCGAGATCTGCAAATTGCCGGCGGAAGCGGTCGCGGTCTCGCGCAAGCTGATCAGATTGCCGCCCGAAGACATGACCCGCAGGATCGATCAGGAGGGCCATTTGTTCCGCGAGCGGATGCGCTCCACGGAAGCGATCGCTGCGTTCAAGGCGTTCTTTTCGCGCGACAGGGGCTAAAGCAGTCGCCCAAAGCTTCGCAAAATCGTTACGCCGGCCTCTTACCATAGCAGCATGAGACATCCGCTTGCACAGATGCTGACGACCGCAGCGCTGGCGATCGCGCTCGGCCTGCCTTCGCAAGTCTTGGCGCAGGACGAGACGCCGGTCGACTTGCGAATTCTCGCGATCAACGATTTTCACGGCAATCTGCGGCCGCCACCCGGCGGGATCAGGATTGCCGATCCCGACGACAAGACGAAAATGGTCACGGTGCCGGCCGGCGGCGCCGAGCATATGGCGACCCTGGTCAACCAACTGCGCGAGGGCCATCCCAACAACATTTTCGTCACCGCCGGCGATCTGATCGGCGCGAGCCCGCTACTGTCGGCGATGTTCCACGACGAGCCCACCGTCGAATCGCTGTCGATGATGGGGCTTGAGCTCTCCGCCGTCGGCAATCACGAATTCGACCGGGGCAAGGACGAATTGCTGCGGATGCAGAATGGCGGATGCCATCCGGTCGACCATTGTCAGGGGCCGCATCCGTTCGCCGGCGCGAAGTTCCACTATCTGGCCGCCTCTACCTTCGATAAAGCGACCGGCCAGACGATTCTGCCGCCGTACGAGATCAGGGAGTTCGAAGGCGTCGCGGTGGCCTTTGTCGGCCTGACCTTGAAGGGCACGCCCGAGATCGTCAGGCCGGTCGGCATCGAGGGTCTGGAATTCCGCGACGAAGCCGACACCGTGAACGCGCTGGTGCCCGAGCTAAAGGCCCATGGCGTCAAGGCCATCGTCGCGCTGATCCATGAAGGCGGGTTTCCGACCGGCGATTATAACGAATGTCCCGGGATCACCGGACCGATCGTCGATATCGTCAAGAAGCTCGATTCCGCGGTCCGCGTGGTCGTCACCGGTCACACCCACAAGGCCTATGTCTGCGATATCGACGGACGGCTCGTCACCTCAGGCGGCAAGTTCGGCACCCTGGTCACGGCGATCGACCTGAAGCTCGACCGGACGACAAAGGAAGTCAT
The DNA here is from genome assembly GCA_005885285.1 of Alphaproteobacteria bacterium. GTDB lineage: Bacteria > Pseudomonadota > Alphaproteobacteria > Rhizobiales > Xanthobacteraceae > Bradyrhizobium. Next base: position 7,386 of record VAZG01000331.1, read on the forward strand.
CGGCGCCAAAGCCAACAATGTGATCGTCCGCAGCAACTTCTACGCCAAAGACGGCGAGCAAACTGCGCTGATCTCGTCCTACGACGGGCTTGCCGCGCCGATCGGAGGCCGCCGGGCGGGATCGATCAAGCAGACGCTCTCGCACCTGCCTGGCGATGCCGGCGAGAGCGTGCTCGGCGACGTCATCGCGGACGCGCAGCTTGCGGCGACACGCTCGGTTTCGGACGGCGACGCGGTGATGGCCTTGACCAATCCAGGCGGCATCCGCACCGACATCGTGAAGCAAGAGGATGGTATCGCAACATACGCCGATTTGTTTGCGAGCCAGCCGTTCCGCAATCAACTGGTCACGCTGACGCTGACGGGTGCGCAGATCAAGGCTGCGCTCGAGCAGCAATGGAGCGACCCCAATCATCCGCGCATCCTGCAGGTCTCCCGTGGTTTCAGCTATGCGTGGGACGCCCGAAAACCTTACGGCGCGCGGATCATCGCCGCGCGCCTATCGCTGCACGGCAAACCGATCGATCCGGCCGCGCACTATCGCGTTACCGTGAACGATTATCTTTCGGTCGGCGGCGACGGCTTTACCGAATTCAAGCAGGGAACCAACCAGCAAGTCGGCGTCTATGACGTCGACGCCCTCTATGCCTATTTCCAGGCGAACAGCCCGATCGCGCCGACGAGAATGGATCGCATCACCCGGGCGAACTGAACGCGATATCCGCCCTTTCCGAGCGGCCGGCGAACCCCTAGATTAAGCGATCGCATGAGCACGCTTCTCCTCACCCATCCTGCATGCCTCGATCATGTCACGCCGCCGGGACACCCCGAGCGCGCCGACCGCCTGCGCGCGATCGCCGAGGTGTTGTCGGAACCGCGCTTCAACGGGCTTGCGCGCGGCGAGGCACCGGAAGGCTCGCTCGATTCGGTCACGCTCTGCCACAACGAGCATTATATCGGTGAACTGCGCCATATCGCGCCCTCAAGCGGCATGGTCTATGTCGACGGCGATACGTCGATGTCTCCCGGGACCTGGGAAGCCGTGATGCGCGGCGTCGGCGGCGCCGTTGCAGCGACCGACGCGATTATGTCTGGCAATCATCAAAATGCCTTCGTCGCGATACGGCCTCCGGGCCATCACGCCGAAATCAACAAGCCGATGGGCTTCTGCTTTTTCGACAACGCGGCGATCGCCGCACGTCACGCGCAACGCAAATACGGCATTGGCCGCGCCGCCGTGGTCGATTTCGACGTTCATCACGGCAATGGCACCCAGGATATCTTCTGGGCCGATCCGACGGTCATGTACTGCTCGACCCATCAAATGCCGTTGTTTCCCGGCACCGGCGCCAAAGGCGAGCGCGGCGAGCACGACACCATCGTCAACGCGCCGCTTGCCCC
>VAZG01000543.1 GCA_005885285.1 Alphaproteobacteria bacterium
CTTAAGCACGAAAGGGGAAGCCAAAAAGTGAGGCCCCGGATCGCTCCGAGGCCCCGCGCTCGTCGCCGTGGTACATCCGCCCGGTCCGCCGTGGCGGCGATATTGGGACCGCTCGCGGGGCTGTCAAATCCTCTTTGAACTGGGCCGGGCCACGGAGAACAGCGTGGGCACTACCTCAAGCGAGGCTGTGCTCCCTGAACCGGCCCTGCTTTTCTTCCGTTCTGATTTCGCCACGAATCAGCCTTACGTCTCATTTCGGCTTCGCGATTGACTCATCCACAGAGAACATTCGATCGTTACGTCTAGGCCGCTTCCACTGGCTATTGCATAACGTCAAGTTTGACCTTCGCAACACCCCTTCCAAGCATACCCAGCGTTTGGGCCGCAGAATACGAGACGTCGACAACTCGTCCGCGAACGAACGGACCGCGGTCATTGACCCGAACTGTGACGGACCGCCCAGTAGCGACGTTTGTCACGCGCAACCGGGTACCGAATGGCAACGTGCGATGAGCGGCGGTCAATTGGTGGGTATCGAACTTTTCGCCGTTCGCTGTCAGCGTTCCTTCTGTGTAGAAGCTGGCAACTCCATGCGACGCAACCTGTGTCTCTGCTGCTTTTTTGTGCGAAGCGAATGGAGTATGCTTTCTCGTGACAACCACACGCCTATTCGTCACGAACGATGTTGTTCGATTCTGTTCCAGCGATGCCTGTCGACTGGCAGGAAGCAATTCAGATTTTTTGGTGACCACAGAGGATTGGGCGCAGGCCGCAAGCGAAGCTGCGACCAGAGCGACGGCAAACAATTGAATGACATTCCGAACCCCAGCGGCCGAGGCCGAGGCGTTAAGGAGAATACGGTTTGCTTTAATGTCGACGCGCGCAATTCTGGCACAGCTACTGGAAGACATGTTGCACCCCCAACCCACCGAAACCCGACGGGTAATAAGGGCGGAACGCAATAGGGCGGCACCATGGCCAGATGAAAACCGGCGGGGGATCAATCCCGCAATTCATCTTAGTGTGGTTATTGTGTCACTACGTCGCCGGAGAAGACCTCAGGCTGTCGGCGTTCATCTCGAAGCCATCGTGTCATGCTGACTAGAAGAGGAATTCTATAATGCGTGTCGAGCACGTCCGGCCCGGATCGAGCTCATTGATGTCCGCTAGCGAAGTCCAAGAATGTGGCGCGACTGATTTTCCGTCAAAAGACGGACAAGCGGCAATCGCCGGCCGATTTGGGCTCAGCCCACAAAGTTCGCGAAACCGACGCCGCATGGCGCAGTATAGTATTTGTAGGGCGTGGATATAGATTTGGTTGTGAGTTCCACGCTCGCTCTTGATGCGACTCACGACGTGGAGTGGTACGCGACCGATTCGTAGGCCCGACTTTTCCGACGACTTTTTTGTTTCACGTCGTTGTCATCCGGGGACGCGCACGACATGTACGTCCTTGCTCTGGTCACGCAAAAAGGCGGAAGCGGCAAGAGCACGCTGGCGGTCGGACTTGCAGTCGCGGCGATGAAGAACGGGGAGCGCGTCGCATTCGTCGAGGCGGATCCACAAGGCACGATATCGAAATGGAAAGAGCGGCGCGGCGATCCCTATCCGCGCGTCGTCCGGGTCGCCGATTCCGCTGAAATAGAAGGAGCGCTATCCCGCCTAGAGGCTGAGGGAACTTGGCTCGGGATCGTCGATACCGCCGCCACGAACAATGCACTGGCCATGCGCGCCATCGCGAGGGCCGATCTTTGCCTGATCCCGGTGCGTCCGAGTCCGGCCGACATCGAAGCTGCGATACCGACGCTGATTGCCATTCGTAGGCTCAACCGCCGATTTGCTTTCGTCCTCAATCAGACGCCACCGCGGGGCTGCCGCTTGAGTGAAGCTGCAACGTCGCTCAATTCGCTCGGGGTGCTTGCGCTTCCCTATATCGGACAGCGCAATGACCATCAGGACGCGCTTGGGGCAGGACTAGGCGTGACCGAGTTTGCACAAGAGGGAAGAGCCTCGGAGGAAGTTCGTGAGCTGTGGCGCTGGGTCTTGAAAAAGCTTGTCGAGGGGTCGTTTGATCATGAGCCACACGCAAAAAAGGCCGCGTGCTAGCCACACGCGCTGTGCGCGACGCGCGCTCGTGGAGCTTACCGCGGCGGCGAGCCGAGCCGTTGACGATGGCCTGTTTGTGTTGTCCAGCGGGATTGCTGCTTCCAATCCGCAATCGGAGCACACAGGCGAGAAGACGTCTGATCAAACAATCCTTGCAAGGCAAGCGACGGCTCCGAGTCCCGTTGCGGCGCTTGAATCTCGGAATGCGGCGGCGCCGCGCAAGGACGAACTCCTAGATTCTGACACTACCACCGAGATGATGGTGAAAATTGCCAAGGACTATCAAAACAGAGCTTTTGA
>VAZG01000544.1:0-933 GCA_005885285.1 Alphaproteobacteria bacterium
ATTTGAGTAACGGCAATTGCCGACTTGCGTAGCGACCTTGAGACAAAGGATGGTGCCGACGATAACCGCAGTAGTTGCGCGACTTCCCCACCGTAGAACCCTTTGAGCTCTGCCCTCTCCACAAGTCAGTACCCCCGCCGAAGCCGTGGCGTCGCCGAATGGGAATATGCGTCAGCGGTGCCAGCACCCAATGTGCGGGTTTTTTTAGAAGCTTTCTTGCTCAAATCTGTCGCAAGGGATTACCCGCGCACCGCAGTTTTGTACAAAACGCCGGCGTTCTATCGAACGCCGAGGTCCGATCTTGCACTTTCCGAGTAGGTATATCGAAACTAGCCTTTTCGTTTTGCGTCTGTTTTAGAAAAAATACGGTCTGATTTGCAAAGCGTCACGGCGCGAACGCCGGTAGGCAAATTCCATCAATTTGAAGGAGCTTGCCGTGCCTCATTCGCGCCAGCGACCATCTTTGGCCGTTATCCTCTGTGGCTTGCTGGCAGCGGCTACGAGCCTGGCGTTCGCCTCACCGGCCGCGGCCGAAGTCAAAGCGTTTCCCGCGAGTTTTCATGCCGAACAGATGCCTGTCAGCGGCGGCACCCAACACGTCCGGGTCGGCGGTAGTGGGCCGGCCGTCTTACTGTTGCACGGCTTCGGCGACACCGGCGACATGTGGGAGCCCCTCGCGGAAATCCTGGTGAAAGATCATACGGTCATCATTCCCGATCTGCGCGGCATGGGGCTGTCGTCACACCCGGAAAGCGGCTACGAAAAGGTCGCCCAGGCCCGGGATATTGCAGCAATCCTCGACCAATTGAGGGTGCGCAAGGTCGACCTCGTCACCCACGATATCGGCAACATGGTCGGTTATGCCCTGGCGGCGCAATATCCCGACCGCGTTTCAAAGTGGGTCGCGATGGACGCCCCGCTTCCCGGGCTTGG
>VAZG01000544.1:962-3407 GCA_005885285.1 Alphaproteobacteria bacterium
GCGGCGATCGACGAGCAGACGCGCAATCACTACGCTGAGCTCTATGCCCGCGCGGGTGCGATGCACGACGCCTTCAGCGGCCAGTTCGCAGCGTTCACACAGGATGGCGAAGACAACAAGGCGCTCTTCGCCAAGGTCGGCAAGCTGACCTTGCCGCTGCTCGCGATTGGCGGGGACCATTCCTACGGTGCCTCGATGAAAAGCGAATTGGACTATGTCGCCACCAACGTCCAAGGCGCCGTCATCACTAGTTCCGGTCATTGGATCATGGAAGAACAACCCCAGCGGGCCATCGACACCATTGTTCCGTTTATTGAAAAGAAGTGAGGCCTGGGGTGCTCAAATTCCATCTATTTGCTCTCGTCAACGCGGCCGCGATCCTCGGTATCACTCTTCCTGCAGTCGCGGAGGACAATGCCCCGCAAATGCGGTTGACGCCGAAGGAAGTAGCCAAGGTGCCGACTAGGACCGCGGGCACCGGTACGTCGGGGCTGCCAGCCGTCACGACGACGGTGCTTTTCGGTGATCCATCAAAGCCCGGCCTTTACACAATCGAACTGAAGGTCGCGCCAAACACGATCATCCAGGCCCATACGCATCGCGATACGCGTACCGCCATGGTGATCTCGGGCCTTTGGTACTTCGGCTACGGCCCGAAAAACGAGAAGAGCTCCGTGAAGGTCCTTCCGTCGGGCAGCTTCTACACCGAGCCGGGCGGCCAGGCGCACTTTGCACGCACCGGTCCGAATGGCGCGATCGTCGCCATCACCGGCTACGGCCCCAGTGACACTGTCTACGTGAAGTAGGAGAGATCGAGATGCCTTCGCCTTTGACACCGCGAGATCCGGTCAATGATCACCTGCTTACGCCGCAGAACTGCGCCCTGCTTATCATTGACTATCAACCCATCCAGGTCACGTCGGTCGCATCGCGCGATCGCCGTGAGCTGGTTAGCAATATCGTTGCGGTCGCTCGCGTCGCGAAGCTGTACGACCTTCCGGTGGTGCTCTCTACGGTCAATGTCAAGACCGGCATCAACCAGCCGATGATCACCCAGATCACGGACATCGTGCCGGGTGAGCCGATTGACCGCACCACAGTCAATGCCTGGGAGGACGAGGACTTCTACGCAGCCGTGAAGGCTACGCGTCGCAAGAAGCTGCTGGTTTGCGCATTGTGGACCGAGGTCTGCCTCTGTTTCCCCGTGTTGGACGCCAGCAAGGAAAACTACGAAGTCTACCCGATCATCGACGCCGTTGGGGGCACTTCACCCGAGGCGCACCAATTGGCGGTGCACCGCATGATTCAGGCGGGCGCAAAGCCGGTGAGTTGGGTCCAGTTGATCTGCGAGCTGCAGCGCGACTGGCAGCGCAAAGGTACCGCAGGAGATTTCGCGAAGATCCTCTTTGCGGTCGAGGGTCATTGAGGTGAGGCGGAACAATCCCATCGGCGGCCGCCTGGGGCTGCTATTACTGGCGGGACTGATGCTGGGCGAGTCGGCGCAGACCGGCCACGGCGCCGAAGTAGTGACGCCTGCATTTCAACGGGCGCTCGCCAATGCTCCCGGCAAGAAGCTCGTGGTGGTGCGTCTCGACTATGCGCCAGGCGCCAAATCCAAGCCGCATCACCACGCGCCATCGGCCTTCATCTACGCCTACGTGCTGTCAGGCGAAATCCGAAGTCAGATCGGCAACGAACCTGTTCGGATCTATCGGGCCGGTGAGAGCTTCTACGAAGACCCCGGCGCTGCACATCGCATCAGCGAGAACGCTAGCCGGACACGTCCGGCCAGTCTTCTCGCCGTGTTCATCGTCGATAACACCGATGGCCCTCTGACCACACCCGATAAGTAGGAGAAGAGAATGTCGCAACGCATGAATCATTTGGCCGTCGCGCCCGGGGGCGCCAAGGCGCTCGGGACGGTTTACGGATACGTCAGCCAATCGGGTTTGCCGAAAACGTTGATCGACATGGTCTATCTTCGGGTCTCGCATATCAACGGCTGCGCCTACTGCATCGACTCGCACACGCGCGATCTGTTGAAGGAAAGCGTTCCCGTAGAAAAGGTAACCCTGGTGCCAACATGGCAGGAAGGCGGTGCGTTCTTCGATGAACGCGAGCGCGCTGCCCTGGCCTGGGCTGAAACCGTTACCCGGGTGGCGGACACCCACGTTCCGGACGACGCCTATGCCATCGCCCGCGCAGTATTCAGCGAAAAGGAACTGGCAGATCTGACGATCGCGATAGGCCTGATGAATGCGTACAACCGCCTCGCAATCAGTTTTCGTCAGACCCCGGTGAGCGTTGCCAGACTAGCGGTCTGACGTTCCGATCACCCAAGCAGACAGAAGATCTCCATGAAATGCGAGGAGGTGGTTGGAGCGGCCAAGGATTCATTTGAAGACAACGATCACCTCCCGTACGTCCCTCACCCAGAGCGTTGCA
>VAZG01000545.1 GCA_005885285.1 Alphaproteobacteria bacterium
AAGAAAATCGGCCGCTCGGCAACACCCGCGGCGATGCCCACCAGCATGACCGAGCCGACCACGCCGGCGAAATTGCCAATCATGTGTATGATTCGGTCTGCTGCGATCTCGCCGCCTCGATATTGCGTGAACCCAGTCGCGACCCTCATCGCAGCCAAACCCTAGTCGCCAGTTCCGGCGCTTGGTAAGTAGTCACGCCAGCCCGTTCGGCAGATTGCAGGTTTGCAACGACGCGATCCAGCCCTATCGCGCTGCGAGATCAAGCACCTTCGGGTCGTGCTCGAAGTAAGCGCTCGGTGAGGAGCGCCTGCCGCTGAGGCGCAATCGGCGCAAAGATCAGCGGATGGCGGAAAGATCAGAACAAGTGTCCACTAGCGGGTTAGTGGACACCAAGCAGCAGCCGGGCGCGACCAAGCGTCGGCAGTATTCTGAAGCATTGAAGCGCCAGATGGTGTCGGAAACGCAGGTGCCGGGGGCGTCGGTGTCGATCGTGGCGCGACGTCATGATGTGAACAGCAACCAACTGTTCCGATGGCGGCGGCAGCTGTTGCCGAAAGCAGCGGTCGCCAGCGGCGCAATGGTTCCGGTCGCGGTCGTGCCTGATGAGGGTCGGTCGCGGCGGACGGATCGCGAGGGGGTTATCGAGATTGCGTTTGGCTGTGGTGCACGGGTGCGCCTTCGTGGCGAGGTCAGCTCCGAGACGCTGCGGCAGGTGATTGAACTGCTGCGATGAATGGTCTGCCGGCGGGCACCCGGGTATGGCTGGCGGCCGGTGCCACCGATATGCGCAAGGGGTTCGACAGTCTGGCGGCGCAGGCGCAGACAGTGCTCGGGCAGGATCCGTTCTCCGGCCATGTGTTCTGCTTTCGCGGCCGCCGCGGTGATCTGGTCAAGCTGTTGTGGTGGGATGGCGACGGGCTGTGCCTGTTTGCCAAGCGGCTGGAGCGCGGACGATTCGTCTGGCCGCGGGCTGAGGAGGGTGTGGTGGTGCTGAGCCGGGCGCAGCTGTCGATGCTGTTGGAGGGGATCGACTGGCGAATGCCGCAGCGAACCTGGCGGCCAGAGCTGGCCGGCTGAGCTTTGCAGCGCAGTCTGCGGCAGCCTCACTCAACCATTGACCAAAACGGCTGCAGGTCTGATCCACTGCCGGCGTGTCGATCACAGCCGACAATCTGCCCGACGACCTCGCCGCGCTGAAGCGGATCATCGCCACGATGGCGCAGGATGCGCTGACCGCGCAGGCCGAGATTGCCCGGCTGAAATTCCAATTGGCGCGTTATCGGCGCGCCGAGTTTGGCCGTTCTTCGGAGCAGCTAGCGCGCGAGGCGGAGCAGCTCGAGTTGGCGCTCGAGGCGCTGGAAAGCGACCAAGCGGAGCGGCTGGCGACGGCATCGCCGGCGGTCGCCGCAGCTGTCGAGACCGCGGTCGAAGCGCACAAGCCGGCGCGCCGCCCATTGCCGGAACACCTGCCCAGAGAGGACCGGCGGCATCCCGCACCATGCACCTGTCCTGGTTGCGGCGGCGCGCTGCGCAAGATCGCCGACGAGGTCAGCGAGACCCTCGATTACGTGCCGGGCCGGTTCAAAAGCCTGCCCTCGCGAAAGCGGGGGTCGTCCGGCACATTCGCGAGAAACTATCGTGCCGGGTTTGCGACGCCGTGGTGGCGGCGCCGGCGCCCGATCACGCGATTGCCCGCGGCCGCGCCGGCGCGGGGCTCTTGGCTCATATCGCCGTGTCAAAGTACGACGATCATTTGCCGCTCTATCGTCAGGCCGAGATCTTCGCTCGCGACGGGGTGAGCCTGGAGACCTCGACCCTGTCGGGTTGGGTTGGCGCGACGGCGGCGGCGCTGCAGCCTCTGGTGGATGCCCTCGCCGTCGACGTCCTGGCCAGCGACACTTTGCATGTCGACGACACGCCGGTGCCGGTTCTGGCGCCAGGTACCGGCAAGACCAAGACCGGCCGGTTGTGGACCTATGTCCGCGATCAGCGGCCATTCGCCGGTTCGCGCCCGCCGGCGGCGCTGTTCTTCTACTCGGCCGATCGCAAAGGCGAGCATCCGCAGGCCCATCTGAAGGACTTTCGCGGCGTCATTCACGCCGACGGCTATGCCGGGTTCAACGAACTATTCATCGGCGGCCGCATTGTCGAGGCCGGCTGCTGGGCGCATGTGCGGCGCAAATTCTTTGACGTCCACGCCGCCACCGGCTCCCCCATCGCCAAAGAAGCGCTCGATCGCATTGGCCAGCTCTACGCGGTCGAGAAAATCATCAACGGATTGCCACCCGAGCGGCGACGACAGCGGCGCCAGCTCCAGTCAAAGCCGATTGCCGAGGCATTGGCCGCTTGGGCCGACAGCACCGTGCGCCAGCTCTCGCGCAAATCCGAGCTCGCCCAGGCCTTCCGCTATATGCGGGCGCGCTGGACCGCGCTGGTGCGCTGTTTCGACGACGGCCGGCTGGCGCTCGACAACAATCCCGCCGAGCGCGCCCTGCGCTGTGTCGCGATTGGTCGCAAAAATTATCTGTTTGCCGGCTCCGATGCCGGCGGCCGCCGCGCCGCCGCGATCTATTCGCTGATCGAAAGCGCCAAGCTCAACGGTCTCAACCCGCAGCATTATCTCGCCGACGTGCTCGCCCGCATCGCCGACCACCCAGCCCGCCGGATCGCCGAACTCCTGCCCTGGAACTGGCAACCGCTCGATGCCACCCGCGCTGCCGCCTAAGCCGG
>VAZG01000546.1 GCA_005885285.1 Alphaproteobacteria bacterium
GTCGATTGATGTCGACGCGAGGTTCACGATCAGATTTTTGCGCTGGAGGTTTCGACGACGGCTCGGCTGCGGCGACAACGCCGCTCGATCTATGGATCGGCGCCGAGGAAGGGACTGGCGAGCCGGCGGAAGAGCGCGGCGTGCGGACAAGCGCTCGGCAACGAGACGCGGATGCGCGAGGCACCTTCCACGACGCGTGCAGCGATCTTGACGAGATGCAGTCTGAGCGTCTGGAACTCGGCGCGGAACAGCGGCGATTTCTTCGGCATTGCCTTGCGCAGGGCGAGCATGAGCCAATACGCAGCGGTATGCAGGATCAGACGGAACTGGTTGGCTTTCGGATCGCGGCACGAGGTACGATCGGAAGCGAGCTGGGCCTTGTGCAGCTTGATGAAGTTCTCGGCTTCGCCGCGCGCACAATAGATCGTCTCATAGAGATACCTGGCGCCACCCTCGAGCGAGGTGACGATGTAGCGGACATCGAGACCTTTCGCGCTCGCCTCCAGACGCGCCACCAGCGTGCGCTCGCATCTCCAGCTCTTGGCGCCGTAAGTCAGTTTCTTGTAACTGCGCAGCTTCTCTTTCCCACCCTCGGCGCGCTCGACGCACAGCGCATCGGCCGTCTCGCCGACCATCGCGTCCACAACGGCGTTGCCGCCGCCGAAGCCAAAAACGTAGTCAATCCCTTGGTTTTCGCACCATTCCATCGACTCGTGGCGGCCATAGTGGCTGTCGCCGCGTACCACGATGGACACCTTCGGCCAGTGCTTTCTGATGCGTCCGACGACATGCTTGAGGACAGTGCGGACCTCCTTGCCCGAAGGCGTCTTGCCCGTGCGCAAGATCATTGCCACCGGCTTGCCGCTCGCCCCCTCATAGATGTGGATCGGAAGGAAACAGCGCTCATCATAGTGGGCGTTGAACAGCGAGAGCTGCTGGTGGCCGTGAACCGCATCGAATGTGTCATCGATGTCGAGCACGATCGATCTGGGCTTGTGGCTATAGCTATCGCAGAACTGGTCCACCATCGCGGCCATCATCCGGCCAAGCTCGATCTTCGAGGGTGCGTTCTCCAGCCGCGACATGGTCGGCTGCGAACACAACGCATCACCACTCTCGGGCAACCGGCCCACCGCCATCTTGAACACCGGGTCGTGCCGCAGCGAACCGCAATCATTGGCATCCTCGTACCCCGCCGCGATCGCGAACATCCGAAGCTTCAGCATCTCTACCAGGCTATGCTCGATGCGCTCGGGATCGCGCCACTCGCGAATGCATCCGGCCAGCCGTGCTGCCAGCCCAAGCTGCCTCTCGATCCCGCGCAATAGCAGCAGGCCTGCGTCCGACGACAGCCGCCCACCATCAAATCCTACGCTCAACTTCTTGCGGCAAACCGATGGAAGATCGAACGGCAGTGCGATATCTTCGTTCATGACGGGTGTGGCGCTCCTCACGCGATTGATGAATCGGTCTCGCAACCTGAATCATGAATCGAATGGCGGCTTTGCGCTACATCCGTCGCTCAATTCCTTTTTTGCCGGTAGAGTCGAGGAGAGGCGCGGTGACTTGGGCCGTGCGGCAACGCTCCGTTTCCTCTCCCCGCTCATCAAACCGGACGTGCCGATTTCCGGCATCCGGCTTTCCGACTGATTTCATCGTGAGGCTCACGGCGGCGGCCCAATGTGCACGCGTCGAAGATGCAGCACGCCCAGCTCTCCGAAGACATGTTCCCGGGAGAAGCGTCGCGTACCGCGTCCCTGCACCTTGTGCCGACGGACGAGGAAGTGTCGCACATGATCATAGACGTGATTGTCGATAGCACGGTACGCCGATAGCCGTGTGCCGTAGCTGAAGTACGCTGACCATCCGCGCAGAACTCTGTTCAGTTGATCGCGTACTGTGGGCCACGTACCCTGGTTACCGGGCACCAGCAATTCGCCGACTTTCGTCTTGACCTGTTGCACACTCTTCTTGGATGGGCTTGCGCCCAGATACCAATGGCCGTCCTTGCGATAGCGATGCGGTCCGAACGTGTATCCGAGAAAGTCGAAGCTCTCCGTCCGGGCGTCCTTCACCGAGGTTTTCGCCTCGTTGATCGAAAGCCTGAGCCTGGCCATCACCGCCTTCGTCCACGCCAACGCTTCAGTCGCGTGACCGCGGCTGAGGATGACGAAGTCATCGGCATAGGAGACGACATGGGCGCGGAATGCTTTGTCGCGCGCAGTGAGCCGCCAATGTTTGAGGAA
>VAZG01000195.1 GCA_005885285.1 Alphaproteobacteria bacterium
AACCCGCAGCCGTTTCTTGCCAACAAGCAAAGCGCGATGCAGGGCTATGTCACCTCGGAGCCATTCGCGGTGGAAAAAAGTGCAGGTTTCAAGCCCGGGATCATCTTGCTCGCCGATTATGGCTTCAACACCTATTCGACGCTGATCGAGACCCGCCGCGAGCTGATCGACAAGAAGCCGGACCTGGTTCAGCGTTTCGTCGACGCTTCGATCACCGGTTGGTACAATTATCTGTACGGCGACAACACGGCCGCCAACGCGCTGATCAGGAAACTCAATCCGGAAATGACCGGCGAGCTGTTGGCCTACTCGCTAAACAAGATGAGGGAATATGGCATTGTCGATTCCGGCGACACCTCGCGCGACGGCATCGGCGCCATGACCGACGCCCGCGCCGCCAGCTTCTTCGACAAGATGGTGCGGGCCGGCGTGGTCCGCCCCGACGTCGACTTCCGCAAGGCTTACACGCTTCGCTTTGTCAACAAGGGCGTCGGCCTCGATCTGCGGCCAAAGAACTAGCGCCGCGATGGCCGAGCCTGCAGCCTCATCCGAAAGCTATTCCGGCATGGCAGGCCTCGCGGTGAGCCTGCGCGGCGTCACCAAGGTCTATGACAACGGCGTCAATGCGTTGGGGCCATTGGACCTTGACGTGCGCAAAGGCGAGTTGGTGTCGCTGCTGGGACCGTCCGGATGCGGAAAGTCGACAGCCTTGCGGCTGATCGCAGGGCTCAATGCACCGACATCCGGCAGCGTTCGGGTTTCTCGCGGGGTCGGTCAGTCGCGCGCGGGGCATTCCATCGGTTTTGTGTTTCAGGAGCCGACGCTGATGCCGTGGACCAGCGTGCGGGAGAATGTGAGGTTGCCGCTGAAACTTTCGCATGCGCCGACCGCCGAGGCCAATGCGCGCGTCGGCGACGCCTTGATCCAGGCGGGGCTCGCCGAATTTGCCGAGGCCTATCCGCGCGAATTATCGGGCGGCATGAAGATGCGGGTTTCGCTGGCGCGCGCGTTGGTCACCGATCCGGACATCCTCCTGATGGATGAGCCGTTTGCCGCGCTCGACGAGATCACCCGCTTTCGGCTCAACAACGACCTGCTCTCGCTGTGGCGCAATTTGCGCAAGACTGTCATCTTCGTCACCCATTCCGTGTTCGAGTCGGTTTACCTGTCGCAACGCGTAGTCGTGATGACGCCGCGGCCGGGCCGCCTCAGTGCCGAGATTCGTATCGACGCCCCCGAGCGGGGAGAGGAGTTCCGAACCTCGGCCGAATATGCCGCTTATTGCCGCGAGGTTTCGCACGCGCTGGCGCCGTTGCAATCCGGGCAGCCCGGATCATGACCTCCCTGCAGACCCCGCCATTATCCGCCGAGCCGGCAGCGCCTGGCAGCCACGCGCTGCGCCTTGTCCGTATCCTGCTTCCCATCGTCGTGCTTGCGGCCGGCATTGCGCTATGGGAGCTCGTGGTGCGACTCAACAATATTCCGCCCTATGTGCTGCCGGCACCGGTCGCGGTGTTTCGAACGCTCATCGCCGACTGGCCGGTGCTGTCGCAATCGCTTGCGACCACGCTGGTAACCACGTTCGAAGGATTTGTTGCCGCCGCGATCGGCGGCGTCGCGCTGGCGCTGTTGTTCAACCAATCGAAGTGGCTGGAATATTCGCTGTTTCCCTATGCGGTGATCCTGCAGGTCACGCCGGTGATCGCGGTCGCGCCGCTTTTGCTGATTTATCTTCCGCAGCAAACCGCGGTCGTTGTCTGTGCCTGGATCGTCGGATTTTTTCCGGTGCTCTCCAACACCACGCTCGGCCTGAATTCGGTGGATCGCAATCTGGCCGGACTGTTTCAGCTTTACGGCGCCTCGCGAATGCAGACGCTGCGATATCTCAAATTGCCTTCGGCGTTGCCGTTCATGCTCGGCGGATTGCGGATTGCGGGCGGGCTGTCGCTGATCGGCGCCGTGGTCGCCGAGATCGCGGCGGGCTCCGCCGGTGCGGGTTCCGGACTGGCCTATCGAATTGCGGAATCCGGCTATCGTCTCAACATTCCCCGAATGTTCGCGGCGCTGCTGTTGCTCTCCGCCGCCGGGATTGTCATCTATGGGCTGCTGGCGCTAACCTCGCATCTGGTGCTGCGGCGCTGGCACGAAAGTGCGCTTGGAAAGGAAAACTGATGGCAGGCGGAAATATTTCTTCCGAGAAGATCGACTTGCTGGTCTATGGCCCGAACAAGCCGATCGTCGATAATGGTTTTTCCGACCAGTTCGTGCTGCACGCCTTTGAGACCACGGCCGATCTCGAGCGGTTGATGCCGGCGGTCGCGGAGAAAATCCGCGGCGCCGCGGTGACCTACAACTCGGTGCGCGGCGACAGCAAGACGCTGGCGCGTTTTCCAAAACTCGAGATCGTGTCCTCTTTCGGCGTCGGCTACGATCATATCGACGCCAACTACGCGCGCGAGCACAACATCGTCGTCACCAACACGCCTGACGTCCTGACCGAAGAGGTCGCGGATATCGCGCTCGGACTCCTGATCGCGACCTTGCGCGAGTTCATCAAGGCCGACCGCTATTTGCGCTCCGGTCTGTGGCAGACGCAGCAGTTTCCCCTGAGCGTCGGCTCGCTGCGCGACCGCAAGGTCGGCATGATCGGCATGGGCCGGATCGGGCAGGCGATCGCGCGCCGGCTCAATGCCTCGAATGTGCCCGTGGTCTATCACTCGCGCAAACCGGCCGATGGTGTATCGTACAAGCACTATCCCGACCTGATCGAAATGGCGAAGGCGGTGGATACGCTCGTCGTCATCGTTCCTGGCGGCGCCGGCACCACGAAGATGGTCAACGCCGATGTCATGAAGGCGCTCGGTCCGCGTGGCGTGATCATCAATGTCGCGCGCGGCACGGTCGTCGACGAGCAGGCCCTGATCGCCGCCCTCAAATCGGGCACCATCCTTGCCGCGGGCCTCGACGTCTTTGAAAAAGAGCCGAATGTGCCGGACGAACTGAAGGCCATACAGAATGTCGTCTTGCTGCCACATATTGGTTCAGCTTCGGTGGTAACGCGAAATGCGATGGATCAGCTTGTCGTCGACAATCTGAAAGCCTGGTTCGCCGGCAAGCCGCCGCTGACCCCCGTTGCCGAGACCCCTGCAAAGGCCCGCTGATGAACCTTCGTTTCTGCTTCGTGCTTGCGGCGGCCTCGGCGCTATCAGCGGCTTCGCCCGCGCAAGCGCAGCAGGATGCCTCCACACTGAGGAAGGACATGATCGGGCAGTGGGAGCTTGCCACCACCGAGCGCAGCAAGACCTGCGTCGTCACGCTGAAGCCGGATGCTGCTCCACAAGGCCTGAAGCTTGAGCTCGAGCCCGGCTGCGCGGCGGCGCTGCCCTTTACCAAGGACATCACCGCCTGGAATATCAAGGGATTGGATATCGTCCGGTTGCAGGATGCCGCGGGCGAAGCCGTGATCGATTTCACCGAGGTCGAGACCGGAATCTTCGAGGGCTTGAGACAGGGCGAGGGCGTCTATATCCTGCAGAATCTCGCGGCCGCCCGCTCGCTCGCCAAATCAATGGACCAGATGATCGGCGACTGGTCGATGGTCCGCGGCAACGGCGAGGCGATCTGCGGATTGACGCTGACCAATACCGAAGCCGGCCAGGACAATTTCCAGGTCTATCTCAAGCCGAAATGCGATCCCGCTGTCGCAGCCTTCGCGCCGACGCAGTGGCGGCTGGAGCACGGCCAGATGCTGTTGATGTCGCAGGGCGGCGAAACCTGGCAGTTCGAGGCCGACGACAATGCGCAGTGGCGGAAGGTGCCCGATAGCGCCGATCCGCTGATCATGCTGCGCGGCCAGTAAATCCCGTACGCCCCTGGAACCTTCGTGCGTTCCGGCCCGGCAACACGAAACAGAACCCGGTACCCCGCGTTGACCCCGATCGGAAGGAGCGCCGCCCCATGAGCTGCGGAGGCGCGATACCAACGGCTTGAACCCTTTGTCTCGATCGCAGCACGAGGCCCGAGAGCCTGCTCATGACGCAAAACATCCGTTTCAACATCGGATTCGCGATCGCCGCCTTCGGTCTGTTGTTGTTGATTCAATATTTCGTCTCGGTCGCCAACCAGGTCGCGCCGATACCCTACAGCCAATTCCAGCAGCTGCTGCATGACCGCAAGATCGCCAGCGTCGGCGTCTCCGACCGCTTCATACAGGGATCCCTGAAGGAGCCTTTGCCCGGCGGGCAAAAACAGTTCGTCACCACCAGGGTCGATCCCGAATTCGCAAACGACCTCGACAAGTACGGCGTCAGCTACACCGGCCAAATCGAGAGTACGTTCCTGCGCGACTTGTTGTCGTGGATCGTCCCCGTCCTGTTGTTCATGGGCGTCTGGTGGTATCTCGGCAGGCGGTTCGCGCAGTCGCAAGGCTTTGGCGGCGGGCTGATGTCGATCGGAAAAAGCAAGGCCAAGATCTATGTCGAGTCCGATACCGGCGTCACCTTCGATGACGTCGCCGGCGTTGACGAAGCCAAGGACGAACTGCGGGAGGTCGTGGACTTCCTGAAAAGCCCGCGAGATTACGGCCGGCTCGGCGGCCGCATGCCGAAAGGCGTATTGCTGGTCGGCCCGCCCGGCACCGGCAAGACGCTGCTGGCAAAAGCCGTCGCCGGTGAAGCCAAGGTGCCGTTCTTTTCGATCTCGGGCTCGGAATTCGTCGAAATGTTCGTCGGCGTCGGTGCGGCGCGCGTGCGCGACCTGTTCGAGCAGGCGCACCAGAAGGCGCCCGCCATCATCTTCATCGACGAGCTCGATGCGCTCGGCCGCGCGCGGGGCATCGGTCCCTTCGCCGGCGGCCACGATGAAAAGGAGCAGACGCTCAATCAGCTCCTGGTCGAGCTCGACGGCTTCGACTCCCGCACCGGGCTCGTGATTCTGGCGGCCACCAACCGCCCGGAAATTCTTGACCCGGCGCTGCTGCGTGCCGGCCGCTTCGACCGCCAGGTGCTGGTCGATCGGCCCGACAAGAAGGGCCGCGTGCAGATCCTGCAAGTCCACACGAAAAGGATAAAGCTTGCGGGCGATGTCGAGGCCGACAAGGTGGCCGCACTGACGCCGGGTTTCACCGGCGCCGACCTCGCCAATCTCGTCAACGAAGCCGCATTGCTCGCGACCAGGAGAGGCGCGGATGCCACCTCGATGGCCGACTTCGGCAACGCGGTCGAACGCATCGTGGCGGGCCTGGAAAAGAGGAACCGGCTGCTCAATCCCAAGGAGCGGGAGATCGTCGCTTATCACGAGATGGGCCATGCGCTGGTGGCGCTGGCGCTGCCGGGTGTCGATCCCGTCCACAAGGTGTCGATCATCCCGCGCGGCATCGGCTCGCTCGGCTATACCATCCAGCGCCCGACCGAGGATCGCTTCCTGATGACGCGCGAAGAACTGGAGAACAAGATGACTGTCTCGCTCGGTGGCCGCGCGGCCGAGTTGATCGTGTTCGGTCATCTCTCGACCGGCGCCGCCGACGACCTGCGGCGCGTCACCGACATCGCGCGCAGCATGGTGATGCGCTACGGCATGTCGGAAAAACTCGGCAACGTAGCCTATGACCGCGACCCCCGCAGCTTCATGACCGGACCCGACCTGCCGCAGCCGCCGCACGAGCGCGATTATGCCGACGAAACAGCCGCCACCGTCGACGAAGAAGTGCGCGCGCTTGTGGAAAGAGCTTTCCAGCACGCCGTCGGTTTGCTCAGGGAACGCCGTGCCGTGCTCGATCGAACTGCCCGGCGCCTGTTGGAAACCGAAACGCTGGAGGAGGCGGAGCTGCGTCAGTTGGTCGACCATCCGCAGTCCCGCTCGCCGCAGGCGGCCGCCGAATAGCGGGGCGAAACCGTGAACATTCGCCCCGGGTAGAGCCCGGGGCACAGATTTATCTAAAGCGCCTGTCGATCGGCCCCCGGCTGGATCGTCAATCCCTGTAGCGGGACAGTTTTCGCGGGTAATAATTACCTTCGGCTCGCCTCAACAGGAGTTTTCGATGCGCTTTATGTCGATTGTCACATCTTCCCATCCTCCGGGCCCTCCGACCCCGCAGTTGTTGGAGGCGGTCCACAAGCTCGCAGACCGCGAGATCAAGGCCGGGCGCATGCTCGACAGCGGCGGGCTGATGCCGGTGTCCACTGGTGCGCAGGTACGCATCGCCGACGGCAAGGTCAGTGTGATCGACGGCCCGTTCGTCGAATCCAAGGAGATGATCGGCGGCTACGCGATTTTCGAGTTGCGGGACAAGGAAGAGGCGGTGGCGCTGGCAGTCGAGTTCATGCAGCTCCACAAGGAACACATGCCGGGCTGGGAAGGAACCTGTGAGGTTCGCGCCTATGCGATGCCTCACTGGGACGGCGTGTGCGAGGTCGACGCGCGCGCCCGCGCATGATCCGAGCGTCGCGTAAACCCGCTCGGCGGTCATGACGGCCGCCGAGATCAATCGTACGATCCTCGCGGTCTGGCGCATCGAGCAGCCGCGGCTGGTCACGGGCCTTTCGCGCTTATTGCGCGACGTGCCGCTCGCTGAGGATCTGTCGCAGGAAGCCTTGGTGGCCGCGCTCGAACATTGGCCCGCGTCGGGCCTTCCGGAAAAGCCCGGCGCCTGGCTGATGGCGGTCGCCAAACGCCGGGCGCTCGATCATTTGCGCCGCCGCCGCATGCTGGCCGAGAAGCACGACGTCATCGCGCGCGATATGGCGCAGGAGCAACAGGCCATGCCCGATCCGGATTCCGCGCTGGATGACGATATCGGCGACGAGCTGTTGCGGCTGATCTTCACCGCCTGCCATCCCTTGTTGTCGCGCGAGGCGCGCGCTGCGCTGGCACTGCGGATGATTTGCGGCCTGACCACCGAGGAGATCGCGCGCGCCTTCCTGGTGCCGGAGGCGACAGTGGCCCAGCGCATCGTGCGCGCCAAGCGGACGCTCTCGGTATCCGGGCTCGCCTATGAGACCCCGCGCCGCGACCAACTATCGGAACGGCTCGGCTCGGTGCTGGAGGTCGTCTATCTCATCTTCAACGAAGGCTATACGGCCGCGCGCGGCGAGGAGTGGCTGCGTCCGCAGCTTTGCAACGAAGCGCTGCGGATGGGCCGCGTGCTCACACAGATCGCGCCGCAGGAGGGGGAGGCGCATGGGTTGCTGGCGTTGATGGAGTTGAACGCGTCGCGCACGGCGTCGCGCACCGATGCAGCCGGTGATCCCATTCTGCTGATGGACCAGAACCGCGCGCGCTGGGACCAGCTCCAGATCCGGCGCGGGATGCTGGCGCTTTCGCGGGCGCGCGAACTCGGCGGCGGGGGCTTCTATGTGCTGCAGGCGGCGATCGTTGCCTGTCACGCCCAGGCGCGCAAAGCAGAGGAGACCGACTGGCGGCGCATCGCCGGCCTCTACGCCGATCTCGCAGGCCTGGTAGCCTCGCCGGTGATCGAGCTCAACCGCGCGGTCGCCGTCGCCATGGCTGAGGGGCCGGGCGAAGGTTTGGCGATTGTGGACCGGCTGACGCATGAGCCGGCTCTGAAGAGCTATCATCTCCTGCCATGTGTCCGGGGCGATTTGCTGCAAAGACTCGGCCGCCACGAGGAGGCGCGCGCCGCATTCGAGGCGGCAGCGGAGCTTGCCGGCAATCAGCGCGAACAGCTATTGATGCGGCGGCGTGCGGCAGAGGCAGGCGCGGCGATGCCATCTTGACCAGCCGCTGTGAGTTCCGCATCGCGGCGTTGATTGATCACCCGGCTTCTTCTATTCCGCGTATTGCGCGATGCCGCCGCCGAACGACCAGTTTTCCTTCACGACTTCGACAAGGTTGATGAACACGTCGTCGCGCCGTAGGTTCAATTGCGCGTGGATGTCGTCGGCGATGCGCTTGAAAAACGCCTTCTTCATCTCGACCGTCCGGCCAGCGTTCATCGTGACCTGGATCAGCACGATGTCCTTGCTGTACGTATTGCCGAGATAATTGTCCGCGACATTCAACTCTTCGGCGGCATGTTCGGTGATGATCTGAAATTTGTCGTTGGCGGGCACGTTGATCACCTCGCGCATGGCCTGGTAGACGATCTCGCCCAGCGTTTTGCGGAATTCGACGGATTTGCCCCTGATAAGATCGATGCGAACGAGTGGCATGGTGCAGTCCTCCTGTGCGGTAAACGTAAGGGTGCCGTCGCCGATAAATAAGTCTCGTGCCACGAGATATCAGGGATCAGCATGGATCATCCCAACGCGCCCCACGGAACGGATCAGCCATTGCCGCGTTTGCCGCCGACATGCTCGAATCGCTGTCTATCCAATCGGGTCAG
This sequence comes from Alphaproteobacteria bacterium, assembly GCA_005885285.1. Lineage (GTDB taxonomy): Bacteria > Pseudomonadota > Alphaproteobacteria > Rhizobiales > Xanthobacteraceae > Bradyrhizobium. The sequence goes on from VAZG01000195.1 coordinate 8,342, forward strand.
GAGCATGCGTGATGGCGAAAAAGACCGTACTTGCCGTCGGCATAGAGCCGGCGCTTGCAGACTATGCAATGCTTCCGGGACTTACACCTGAACTGATCCGGAACTACCTCGATGCCCAGATCGGGCGATTGCGCGCGCTCGGCTACGAGCCCGAGGTCTGCCTGATCGATCTCGGCGAGACCGCCGAGCAGGTGGTGACTGCGGCGCTGCAGTCGAGAAAATTTGACTGCATTGTGATTGGCGCTGGATTGCGGCAGCCGCCACCGCGTTTGCCGCTGTTTGAAAAGATCATCAATCTCATTCACGCGCACGCGCCGCCGAGCACCCGGATCTGCTTCAACACCACGCCGGCCGACACCGTGGAAGCGGTGCAGCGCTGGGTCGTGCCCTAGCAAGACGTGGGCTGCCGCCTCATTCGATCAGCGGTTCGCCGGCGCATCCGGCATGATCTGCAGCAGCGATTCCGGCGTGACCGAGATTTGTCCGGTAAACGGCCGGTCGTGAGCTGCAATCAGCAATACTGAGGCGGCCACGCCGGTCGCAAACAGGCCCATTGCAACGGCAGACGCCAGCCGGTCGTCGCAGTGGACCAACGCGATCGCTAGCAACGCGCACACGGCCTGGAGATAGAGGCAAGACCATTTGACGAAATTGACTTCGGAGCGGCTTATGATGATCCGCTGCCGACGTGCATCCAATGCCGTCTCGATCGCGCTCGTGATCTCGCGCTGCGCGGTCTGCTGACCTGGAGCGGCCGTCGTCAGCGAGAGAACGAGTTGCAGGGCCTCCGCGAGCGGGCGCGGCGTGGTTTTGAGCGAGGCCGTTTGGCGAGCCATTAGTGGCCACTCCACCGCCGCGGTTTCCTCGATGTAGGCTCGAATAAGGCTACGCAATCGGGTCTCGGGCTCACCTCCGAAACTGCTGGCGAAAACCACGGCCGATCTCAACGCGCTGGCTTCGCGGCTGACCGCAGCGCTTGCGCGATCACTGTCGCTCCAGACCTGTGCTGCGGTGAAGGCGATGAATAGGCCGAAAATGATGCCGAGCACCGGCAGCATGCCCGGAGAAATCGCCTTGAACGACTTGGCCCGCTCGCCGACCGCCAGCGTCGCGATGGCGGCGTAGACCGCGGCCGCCAGCAGATAGGTGAAGCCGAAAACCACCAGCGCCATCCATGGCACCGGCAGATTATGTAACCAGTCGCTCATCGCTCGCTCACCAAACCCCTCAAGCCCGGGATATGGTCCTACCACATCCTTGGAGAACTCGGTTGAGCGTCGGCGGGATTTGGTGCTGGACGGTCACCTGCGTTCAGACCCGAAAACAGCTCCGCCTTGACTTTTATAAGCTTACAGCGCGATGACGATCTAACTTAATCTCATCGCGCTTTAGTCGCCGAATCAATCGAACAGCACCTTGGTTCGCGCCTCGTTGCGGACCAATCCGTCGATTTCAGCAAGCGCCATCGCGCCCCTCAATTCATCGAGCCAGTCCAGAAATTTGTCGATCAGGTGCTCCGGGCTCATAGAAAGAGCCGCGACCCTCATCCGCTCTGCGAGCTGATTCATCATCGATCCCCTCTCATTCGAGAATGAGCTACCCCCCTCTCATCCGATGAATCACTTTCTCACGCATTCGCCAAAGCGCGAAGCGGAGAGTTAATAGATGGTAAATGCAGGCGATAACTAGATCAACTTCATCCCCTTCAGACTCGCGTGCCCGTTCTTGCCGACGATGATGTGGTCGTGCACCGATATTCCGAGTGGGGTGGCGATCTCGATGATCGCGCGGGTCATCTGGATGTCGGCCTGCGACGGCGAGGGATCGCCGGAGGGATGGTTGTGCACCAGGATGATTGCGGTTGCCGACAATTCGAGCGCGCGCTTGATCACCTCGCGCGGATAGACTGGCGTATGGTCGACGGTGCCGACCTGCTGCACCTCGTCCGCGATCAATTGATTGCGCTTGTCGAGAAACAGCAAGCGAAATTGCTCCTTGTCGGCGAACGCCATGCTGGTGCGGCAATAGCCGATCACGTCGTTCCACGATGACAGCAATGTGCGTTGTCGCAATTCACCCTTGGCGATGCGGGTCGCGGCTGCCGCGATCAGCTTGATCTGGCTGATCGAGGCGTCGCCGATGCCTTCGACTTCGCGAAGCCGCACCTCCGGCGCATGCATGACCTCGGCAAACGAGCCGAATTTCTTCAACAATGATTTGGCAAGCGGCTTGGTGTCGCGCCGGGGCAGGCTCGCGAACAACGCCATTTCCAACAGTTCATAGTCGCTCAAGGCATCCGGCCCGGCGCTATGAAAGCGCTCGCGCAGCCGCTGGCGATGGCCGTGGTAATGCGGCGTCTCGGCGGGCGCGTCTTCCGGCTTCTCGGTCTTCGCGGGCATCGCCGATAACCAAGCCGAGCCACGCAGGTTTTGCAACCGGGAAGTGCGGCGCGCGCCCAGCGTCCGGCAGGTTTATGCCGCCGGCGGCTTCTCGCCATGGCGCTGTGACAGCGTGAAGATCTCGACGCCGCTCGCGGTCACGCCGACCGAGTGCTCGAACTGTGCCGACAGCGAACGATCGCGCGTCACCGCGGTCCAGCCGTCGGACAGGATCTTCACATGCGGCTTGCCGAGATTGATCATCGGCTCGATGGTGAAGAACATGCCGGGTTTGAGCGTCACGCCTTCGCCCGGCCGGCCGATATGGATGATGTTCGGCTCGTCGTGGAACAGCCGGCCCAATCCGTGGCCGCAGAAATCGCGCACCACGCTCATGCCCTGCGGTTCGACAAAACTCTGGATGGCGTGCCCGATATCACCGGTGGTGGCGCCGGGCTTCACCGCGGCGATGCCGCGCATCATCGCTTCGTAGGTCACCTCGATCAGCCGCTCGGCCTTCCGCGCGATCGGCGCAATCGCATACATCCGGCTGGAATCGCCGTACCAGCCCTCGAGGATGAAGGTCACGTCGATATTGACGATGTCGCCCTCCTTCAACGCGCGGTCGCCGGGCATGCCGTGGCAGACCACGTGGTTGATCGAGGTGCAGGTCGAATAGCGGTAGCCGCGATACATCAGCGTCGCCGGGTAGGCGTCGTTGCTGAACGCGAACTCGCGGACGAATTCGTCGATCCGCGACGTCGGTACGCCCGCTTTCACGATATCGGTCAGCTCATCGAGGCATTTCGCCACCAGCGCGCCCGCCTTGCGCATGCCGGCGAAGCCGCTTGCGCCGTGCAGCTTGATCTGTCCTGTCTTGCGTAAGGAGACGTCGGTGGCTTCGATGTAGCTCATGTGCGGGTCTGGTCTCGATGGCTCTAGTTTCGCCGGGAACTGTTGATTTGCAAGCCAAATCTGGAGCCTAATTTAATGATCGCAGCGGTCAGCGCAAGCCAAGCTTGTGGGGTCAGCCCGACGCCTCCACCACGTTCTCGACCGGCAGCGCGCCGCCATGAATCCTGAGCTCCCGCACCGGATAGGGCACCCTGATGCCCTCGCGCTTGAACACGTCCCACAGCGCCAGCATCACCTCGCTCTTCACATTGTCCATGCCGTCGGGATCACCGATCCAGAAGGTCAAGGCAAACTTCATCCCGGCCTCGGCGAATTCGGTCAGTATGCAATTCGGTGGCTTGCCCTTGGTGGCACGCGGGGCCGCGGCTGCGACTTCGGCAGCCAATTTGCAGACCAGCCGCGGATCGGCGTCGTAATTGGTGCCGAAGGTGACCTTCACCAGCGTATTTTTGTCGGTATAGGTCCAGTTGGTGACCTTTTGCGTCACCAGGTCCTCGTTCGGGATCAGGAACTCGCGCCCGTCGCCGGCGGCGACCGAGATATAACGCGTCTTCATTGCGCTGATGCGCCCCGAGCTGTCGCCGATGGTGACGAGATCGCCCGGCTTCACCGATTTGTCGGCGAGCAGGATGATGCCAGAGATGAAATTAGCGACGATCTTCTGCAGTCCGAAGCCAATGCCGACGCCGGCAGCACCCGAGAAGATCGCAAGCGCCGAAAGGTTGATGCCGACCGCGCTCATCGCAACCGCGACCGCGAAGATCATCAGCCCGACGCGGATCATCTTGTTCAGCAGCACCTGGATGGACGGCGTCAAATCGCCGGACCGGGAGATCCGTCCTTCGATGAAATTGCTGACAATGTTGCTCAGCCACAGCGCCACAATGAGCAGGATGCCAAGCTTGATCAGCAGCAACGGCGTCAGCCGCAGGCCACCCAATACGACCGAGACCGAGTCGAGCGCGTCGATGGTCGGTCCGAGCCGGCCCACGATGCTCAATGCCGCTACCAGCCATGCCGACAGCGACACCACGCGAACGAAAAACGCGTTGCGAATGCCCGAGGTGACGAGGAGGATGACGAGCCAGGCCAGGGCCAGATTGGCGGCGACCGAAAGCAGGTAGCTGCGGCTCGGCCAGGTCGATATCACCATGACCGTGCGCGCTAGCGTCATCAACAGCGCAAACACCCCAGTCGCTGCGCTGTCGACCAGGACGCGCATGAATTGCCGCAGCGGCGACGGCCAGCCCTCGGCGACCGAGGCCGTGTCGATCCGCGAGCGGATTGCCGCGCCCGCTGCGAAGGCGATCCCGGCGCCCACCATGACCAGACCGAGCTGCAGATAGAACCAGGGCGAGGAGACCTCGGCGCCGACCGAGCGCGCCGCGGAATGCAGGAAGTCAATGATGTCGTGGAGGTCCAGGTCCATCGCCAAAATCCAATTTCAAGCCGCATCCGGCGAGTTCGATTCGAATAGTTGCGGAAAATCCCACAATCGAGGGAACGATGCCATCGCTACAGTACGTCGGTCGAGGACTTTGGCGCGATCGTTCGGGCACGTCGCCGCGTGCATTGCGAGAAATCGGTTGGCGTCGAAGTGTGGCGGCGATAAGGATGCAAAGCTAAGTATTTGCAATGATTTGGGCGCATGGCATCACTCGATCAGGTCAGCATAGCCATTCTGCTTGGCGCGGCGCTGGTGATGGCCGGCATCCTGTCGAGCCTGCTCGCGCTGCGTTTCGGTGCGCCGTTGCTATTGGTGTTCTTGGTGATCGGCATGCTGGCCGGCGATTCCGGTCCAGGCCAGCTCCAGTTCGACGACGTCCGCACCACCTACCTGGTGGGATCGGTGGCGCTGGCGCTGATCCTGTTCGACGGCGGACTTCGAACGCGGTTTCAGAGCATCCGCGCGGTGCTGGCGCCCTCGATGGTGCTGGCGACCGTCGGGGTCCTCTTCACCGCGCTGATCACAGCTCCCTTTGCCAAATACGCACTTGACCTGAACTGGACCGAGGCGCTCCTGGTCGGCGCCGTGGTGGCATCGACCGACGCGGCAGCGGTATTCTTGCTGGTGCACACGCAGGGCCTGCGGCTGCGGCCGCGTGTGGGCGCGACGCTGGAAGCGGAATCCGGCACCAACGATCCCTTTGCGATCTTCCTCACGCTGATGCTTGTCGAATTCATTTCGAGCGGCGCCACCTCGCCTGCGCACGTGGTACTGGAATTCCTCCGCGAGGCCGTGCTCGGTGCCATCGTCGGGGTGACCGGCGGCCGGCTGGTGGTGATCGCGCTCAATCGCGTTGCGCTGCCGCAGGGCCTGCATGCGCCGTTCGTTGCCACCGCGGCGCTGGTCATCTTCGGCGCGGCCCAGATCGCGCATGGCTCGGGCTTCCTTGCGGTCTATCTCGCGGGCATCATCATCGGCAACCGCCCGACGCGCGCGCACAACTCGGTGGTGACCTTTCTCGACGCCGCCACCTGGCTGGCGCAGATCGTGATGTTCGTGTTGCTCGGCCTGTTGGTGTCGCCGCTGCGGCTCGGCGGCAGTGCCGGTCCTGCCGTGATCGTGGCGCTGGTCTTGATGCTGGTGGCGCGGCCGCTCGCGGTACTTCTGTGTCTGGCGCCATTTCGCTTCAGCTGGCGCGAGAAGATTTTCATCGCCTGGACCGGCCTACGCGGCGCGGTCGCGATCTTCCTAGCCTCGATCCCGATGCTGGTGGGATTGTCGAAAGCCTACCTGTATTTCGACGTCGCCTTTGTCGTCGTCATCATCTCGCTATTGTTGCAGGGATGGACGCTGGCCCCTGCCGCCCGGCGCTTGCACGTGGCGCTGCCGCGGGCCGAGCGCGGACCGCGCCGTGTCGAGTTGGATCTGCCCGGCCAACTCGAGCAACAGCTCGTCGGCTATCCCGTCCGCCCGAAAAGCCTCTACTTTCGGCGTGGACTGATCCCATCCTGGTCGAAGCCGACCCTAGTGATCCGCAACGAACATATACTCTCGCCGACCGAGGCCGATCCGATCGCGCCGGGCGATTACATCTACCTGCTGGCGCCACCGAAAAAAGCCGAAGCGCTCGACCGCTTCTTCGTCGACATGCAGCCGAGCACAGCGCCCGATCCACATTTGCTCGGCGATTTCGTGGTCTCGGGCGAGCATACGCTTGGTGAACTCGCCGAAATCTACGGCGTGACGGTGGATGAAGAGCAGGCGAAGCTGACGCTGTCGGATTATTTCGACGTCCATCTCGACCATGCGCCCAAGGAGGGTGCTGCCCTCGAACTGGACACCATCGTGCTGGTGGCACGCAGCATCGGCGGCGGCAGGGTCAATGTCGTTGGCCTTCGCCTGCCCGAAGAAGCGGAAGCGAGCGAACCTCTGACCCGCATGCAGGCGTTCAAGCGCAGGCTCGCGGAGCTATGGTCGTCGGTGGCCGGCGTTTAGCGCGGACCCTTCGGCATAGCGAAGGAACCTGACGAAACCCCTCGCCGCTGTTCATGGAACCGGCCGCAATGGCGAAAATTCGCGCAGCTTCGTGATGGGGGAACCGGAACACCCCGTGCTCCGGCTGGTTCTTAAGCGTGTTGCGCTGCTCCAAGGCGCAACGGATAGATGGCTTCGATCAGGAGTAGTCCATGCGAAAATACATCCTGCCAATCATCGCAGTCGTAGCGCTCGGGGCCGCGACGCCCGCCATCGCCTATGATACGGGTGGCCGCGTTTCGATGGAGCAAGCTCTGGATGTCGCGACAGATGTCGGTCTGACAACGGTATCCCATACCCAGTTTGAAGGCGACAAATGGTACATCCAGGGCCGGGACACGTCAGGGCGATATATGGAGATGGCTGTCGACGCCGGTACCGGCGACGTGCTCTGGGTCAACCGGTAGTCGGGCCTGACGCGTCTATGCCCTATCGCGGAGACGGCGTCAGCACCTTGACGCCGCCGAACGAAGTCACGCGGCCGCGCTGGAGCATCACGATCTGCGTCGCAACCTGGCGCAGTTCTGCTGCGTCGTGGCTGACATAGACCATGGGAACGCCGGCCTCGTCGCGCAGGCGCACGAGATAGGGCAGGATCTCGATCTTGCGCCCTTCGTCCAGCGATCCCAATGGCTCATCCAGCAGCAGCAGTCGCGGTTTTGACAACAGCGCGCGGCCGAGCGCGACGCGCTGGCGTTCGCCACCCGACAGCTTGCCGGGGCGGCGATCCATCAAATGGCCGATGTCGAGCAGATCGGTGACGCGCCTGCGTTGCGCGGGGTCGTCGGCAAGTCTGTTCATGCGACGCCCATAGTCGAGGTTCTGCCGTACGTCGAGATGGGGAAACAGCCGCGCATCCTGAAACACATAACCGATGCGGCGGCGGTGGGGCGGGACATGTACACCCGCCGCGGTGTCGTCGAGCGTCTCGCCGTCCACAGCGATGCTGCCGCGATCGGGCGTGAGCAACCCCGCGATCACGTTGATCAGCGAGGTCTTGCCGGCGCCGGAGGCGCCGAATAGCCCGGTGACCCGACCTTCGCTTTCGAAGGAGGCAGAGAGCGAGAATTCGCCGAGCTGTTTTGCAATATCGACCCGCAGCATGATCAATTCCCGTGCAGGCGCAACAAGGCACGCCGCGCGAACCATTCCGACGCCATCAGCGCGCCCATCGCAATGACCATGGAGACGATCACGAGCCGTAGCGCTGCGGTGTCCCCGTCCGGCGTCTGGATCAGCGAATAGATCGCGGAGGAAATCGTCTGGGTCTCGCCGGGGATGTTCGACACAAACGTAATGGTCGCGCCGAACTCGCCGATCGCCTTGGCAAAGCCGAGCACCATGCCCGCCAGAATGCCCGGCAGCGCCAAGGGCAAGGTCACGGTCGCGAATACCTGCCAGGGCGCCGCCCCCAGCGTTTCGGCGGCCTGCTCAAGCCTGCGATCCACCGCCTCGATCGACAACCGGATTGGACGAACCAATAGTGGAAACGCCATCACGCCGCAGGCCAGTGCCGCTCCCGTCCAGCGAAACGCGAACACGATGCCGAGATGGTCCGCGAGCCATTGGCCGACCAGGCCGCGCTTGCCAAAGGTGAGCAACAGCAGATAGCCCGTGACCACTGGCGGCAGCACCAGCGGCAGATGGACAGCTGCATCGAGAACGGACTTGCCCCAGAACTGACGCCGCGCCAGAAGCCACGCCAGCGCAATGCCGAACGGTGTCGCCACCAAGGTCGCGATCACGGCGACCCGCAGCGACAGCAGGACCGCCGTCCATTCCGTTGGCGAAATCTCGAACACTTCAGGAGGTCGGACGGATCAGGTAAATGAAGCCGTACTTCTCAAGCACGGCCTTGGCGGCCGACGAGCGCAGGAAATCGAGATAGGCGGCCGCCTCCGCCTTCGCGGTCGTCGTCGCTGCGACTGGATAGATGATGGCGGAGTGGGATTCGGATGGGAAGGTGCCGACGATTTTGACGCCGGGCTCGACCTTGGCGTCAGTCGAATAGACGATCCCAAGCGCGGCTTCGCCGCGCGCCACCAGCGTCAGCGCTGCGCGCACGCTTTCGGCCATCGCGAATTTCGGCTCGGCCGCCTGCCACGCGCCGAGTTTTTCCAACGCCGCCCTGGCATATTTGCCGACCGGCACGGCCTTGACATCGCCGGTCGCGATCTTGCCGTCGCCGGCAAGCCTGGCGAGATCGAAGCCCTGTCCGATCGCGACATTGTTGATTTCGGAATATTTGGGAGCGATCAGGACGATGCTGTTGCCGAGCAGATTGACCCGGGTCGATACGTTGATGTTCTTTTTGCTGACGGCATAATCCATCCAGTCGGTGTCGGCGGACACGAAGATGTCCGCGGGCGCACCCTGCTCGACCTGCCTTGCGAGCGAAGAACTCGCGGCATAGCTGGCATTGACCTTGATGCCGGACTTCGCGGTGAACGCGGCGTCGATGTCGTCAAGCGCGTTCTTCATCGAGGCGGCGGCGAATACGGTGAGGATCTTGTCCTCGGCGAGAGCGGGCGAAGCGGCCGATCCGCACAGGATCGCGAAGGCTGTGAATAGTCCGGCAAGACGATGCATTGAAGCGCTCCAGGCGTGTTCGCGGGACGCGTTGTTGCGCGCGCAAATCAGGCGTCGGTTGGATAAGGGAAGCGACGGCCGGAAAGCGCTGTTCCGGTGATCCCCTGGACTTACGGTCATCAGGGATGTCGCTGGCAGCTGACAATAACAGGCTGGAAAATCCCGTAAAGGCGGCCGTTTGTCTGGTCAAGGCGCCTGGTCGGCGGGCAGGATCGCAATCGAGATCGAATTCTCCTTGATGCCTGAGACCTGCAGCACGAACGGGCCTGCGGAAAGCCCGTACCTCATGGTTTTGCGGATGCCGTCACAGTCGGTGGCGCCGCTGAAGCCCTTGGGTTTGACGAAATGTCCGTCCTGCACCACGTCGACCCACCCTCCCGCGGACAAGCTGACGGTGTAAAGGCCGGCTTTGGGCGCGCCTTTGATGCTGGCAAAGCCAGCGAACGTGCCTTCCTTTGGCGCGCGCTCGGGCGGCGAGGGCAGCTTGGCCTCGGCCGATGCGGTCAGCGCCAGCGTGATCCCGTGCGATGGCAGGGCGGCGAGTTCGGCACCCGAGGCAAGCTGGGTGCGATCCGGTGCGGTCAGCGCCGCACGCTCGCGATCTACAGGCCATCTGAATTTGTCGCAGCCGCTCGGTTCTTCCGCCGCCAACGCGGGCGCGGTAGTGAGCAGCAGCAATACGACGAGAACAGGCGTGCGCATGTCAATCCACCGCGATCATGACGTCGGACGCCTTGACCACGACGGTGACGTGACCATTGGCCTTGATGCCGAGGTCGTCGATCGCCTCGTTAGTGATCGAGGAGGTGACGATCTGGCCGCCACCGATATCGACGCGAACATGGGATGTGGTCGCGCCCTTCTTCACTTCGACGACGGTGCCCTTGATCTGGTTGCGTGCACTGATGCGCATGATGTTTTTACTCTGTTATGTCGTGCGCGGTCGCGCCGCGTCGGCGTGCTTTGGTTTCAAGAATGCGGGACCGTCGTCCCAGACGAGGCGACGCGCTTACGGCGCTGCGTTGAGTTATTTTAGTGGAAGTTGTGACGGAATCAAAACACCGTCGCGATCGCGGTGCTGCTGCTTGGCATCCGGTGCGTTCAAGACCTGTTTGCAGGCGGCAGGCAATTGCGCCAGCGTTGGTCCCGTCCGCGGCTTGGGCGGCTCTTTCGGCGGCTCCGGGTGGAGGATCTTGTCCTTGAACCAGTAGGCGAGGTCCTTTGCGCCGCAGCCTTCGCCGCCCCCCTGATCCGGCTGGCCTTTGCATTCGCTGGCGCCCGGCGGGCACGCCATGCGGATGTGGAAGTGATAATCGTGGCCGTACCACGGGCGGATCTTCGCAAGCCAGCTTCGGTCGCCCTTGGCCTCGCGGCACAGCGCTTTCTTGATCGCGGGGTTGACGAAGATGCGCTGCACGCCCGGTTCTTGCGCGGCGTCGCGCAGGACCAGGACATGCCCCGGCGTGAAAACCTTCGGATCGATATCGAGCCGATCCTCACGCACCATCATCACCGCTGACATCTCCTCCCGCTCTTCGCGTGACAATAGGTGATCGGGCATCGGCGTCAGCCAGATATCAGCGTCGAGCCCGATCTGATGGCTGGCATGGCCGGTCAGCGCCGGCCCGCCGCGCGGCTGGGCGATGTCGCCGATCAATATTCCGGGCCAGCCGGCGTCCCTGTGCGCCTTGACCGACAACCGCTTCAGAAGCGCGATCGTATCGGGATGCCCCCAGTAGCGGTTGCGCGACAGCCGCATCACCTGCCAGGTGTTACCGGTGATCGGCATCTGTTCCGCGCCCGCGATGCAGCCTTTGACGTAGGAGCCGAGCACCTTAGTCGGCATCGCCGCCGGCAACAGCTTGCGGGCGAACAGCTCCTTGGCGCCGATCTTGGGATCGCTGGGATTGGCAAGCGGCGGCAGCGGTTTTGCATCGACGCTGCCCTTGTCCTGTGCCGACGCTGACATGGCGTGGATGACGATGGATAAGAGCAAGGGAAGGAGAATCGGGCGAGGGATCATCGGCTCACTCTTTAGGCCAGCGGTCAGCATGGAAACACCAGGCACCGATAACGCTCCAATCGCAATCGCTTGATCTTGCGGCCACGCTTTCCTGGCCTGGAGTTTTCCTCTCGATGAAGCTAGCGGTCATTTCGCCCGGCTGTCTTCCGCTTGTTGAGGTGATAGGTCAGCGCCAACGCCACGCAATGACGTAGCGCGGGCTTCGGGAGATCATCCGCTGCATCCAGCAAGACGCTGCGATTGCCGTCATAGTTCAGTTCCGGGTAGAGGTCGCGGAATGTCGCGACCGGGTCGGTCTGGCAATGGAAATAGATCGCATATTGCCCATCGGCGGCCTTCGCCCGGTCGATCCGGATCGTGCTGCCGCTTTTCGTCTGCGGGGTCAGGTAGCTCGGCTGACCCCATTTGAGGGTCTCTTCCAGGGCCCCGACGCCCTCGGTGGCCCTAGCCGTATCGAAGATCAGCCGGCGTAGCGCCAGCAATTTTGCCTTGACCGGCTTGGGATAGGCGCGGAACACCGCTTCGACGCCTGAATTCTCAGCGGCGCTGTTTCCGGCCTTCTTCGCTGACTTCTTCATAGCGCACGCTGCCGACGCAAATAATACAGGCCCAGGTGAGGCTAGCCGCGCGTACAGCAGAAGCCAATCTCCAATTATCCGTGTGCCCGGCTCGGCGATTCGAACCATAATCTTCCTCGCGCCGTCTCATGAGAGACGCCAATTCGACTGGCTTAGGGCGGTCGTGGACGGATGGACAGGACCAAGATGACGTGCCGGCCATGAGATTGGATGCGCCCGCCATGCAAGCGCCGCTCTACGCTCGATTTTATCGCCGATTTCGGGGCATCGTGGTCGATTGGATCATCGTCATGGCCGTCACTTTTGGCGCGATCTTCGTAGCGATCACGATAGGCAACGACAATTTCTCCCGTGTGGTCGGGTTTCTCGTCGTCGTCGCGCTGTTGCTCTACGAGCCGGTCCTGGTGTCGTTCACCGGCGGCACGTTCGGGCATTATTGCAGCAATCTTCGCGTGGTAGACGAGCGCAGCGGCGGCAATGTGAGTTTTCTGAAAGCCTGTGCCCGCGTTATCATCAAGGGTGTGCTTGGCTGGTATTCGTTCGTGGTTCTGGCGGCGACCCGACGCAACCAGGCGATTCACGATCTGGCGACGCGCTCGACGGTGCAAATCCGCGATCCGGCAAGGGCCCATCCAGGCCAATACATCACCGAGCGCGCCGAAGTCGCGGCCTTCGGCATGCCGTCCCGGTTACGGCGGGCCGCCATCATCTGCGCCTATCTGCTCTTGCTGGTCATCGCCCTCGGGATCGTTGTCAACGGGATCGTTATGGCTGGCGTGCTGTCGGATCGTTGCCTCAATAATGATTATTGCTCGGGCGGCGAACGGATCAGCGTCCTCGTCACAGGTGTTACGTTGCTGGCGATGACGGCGGCCGTCATTGCGCTCGGGTGGAAGGGCCGACTTATCGGCGCCCGCAAACAATGACTGGGACCAGCTACGCGGCGTCGCGCAGCCCGGCAAGGAAGGTGTCGACGCTCTTGAACAGTTCGTCGGCGTGCTGGCTGAGCTCGCCGGAGGCGACCATGACGTTGTCGGCGAGCGCGCGCGACTGGTCAGCGGCATGGCTTGCGCCGGCGACATTGGCCGAAACCTCGCCGGTGCCGGCGGCCGCCTGTTGCACGCTGCGTGCGATTTCGCGGGTTGCCGAACCCTGCTCTTCGACGGCTGCGGCAATCGTGGTTGCGATCCCGCTGATCTCCCGGATGGTGTCGCTGATGCCGCCAATGGCGACGACGCAATCGCCGGTGGCGGATTGGATCGCTGTGACCTGGCCCGCGATCTCCTCGGTGGCCTTGGCCGTCTGGCTGGCTAGTCCTTTGACCTCGGCGGCGACGACGGCAAAGCCCCGGCCGGCTTCGCCGGCACGCGCCGCCTCGATGGTCGCATTCAGTGCCAGCAGATTGGTCTGGCTGGCGATGGCGCTGATCAGGCGAAGCACGTCGCCGATCTTCTCGCTGGCGGCGGTGAGGCTCGCGACCATCTCGGTGGTCTGCCCGGCCTTGACCACGGCGGCATCGGCGACGCCGCTGGAATGGGTGACCTGACGGCCGATCTCGGCCACCGACGAGGCAAGCTCTTCGGTGGCGGCGGCGACCGTGGCGACGCTGGTCGAAGCTTCCTCTGACGCGGTAGCCGCGGCTTTAGCCCGCTCCGAAGTGCCGTTGACGCTCGCCGTAATCTCGCGCGCGACGCGCTGCATGTCCTGCGTCGCCTTCGCGACCGCGGCGACCACGCTCTTGACGTCGGCCTCGAAACGGTCCGCCATCCGGCGCTGCAAGGCTTTCTTCTCGAGTTCGGCCTGCTGTTTGGCAGCCTCCTGTGTCTCGCGCATCGTGCCGGCCTCGATCATGTTGCGGCGGAACACGTCGACGGCCAATGCCATGGTGCCGAGTTCGTCGCCCCTGGCGCCGCCGGGGATCGTTACATCGGTGTCGCCGCTCGAGAGGCGGTTCATCACCGCAGTGATCGCGATCAGCGGGCGCGACATGCCGCGGCCAAGCAGGAATGCCAGCAGTGCGGCGCCCGCCAGGATGGCGAGGGTGCCGAGAATGAGATTGCGCTGTGAACTCGCCGCCACTGCCTCGTATTCGGTGGTGTCCTTGATGACCTCGATCACCGCGATCGGCTGTCCGGCATAATTTTTGACCTGCCCGACATAGAGCGCGGCGGGATGGCCATCGAAGGTGGCGTCGCGATGCAGCGCCGCGCCATTGATGACGGTCTTCAGTTCGTCCGGCGTCGCGACCACGGCATCGCCGAAGGTCGAGGAGATTTTCTTGAACTCCTTGCCGTCGAACGCATGCACGGCAAGGTCGATGCCGAAGCGCTTCTTGGCGCGGTCGACGAATTCCTTGCCGAACGCGGCGCCGACGTCGGTATTCGCGATGGTCTTGCCGTCACGCACGATCGGCGTCATGCCGAAAATGCCGAGCTGCTCCCGCCCCGGCTCGACGCCGACAATCGGCGTGCCGGTCTTGATCGCCTCCACCACCGTGTGGCGGCGGCCCGAAACGTCGTCTCCGAAAACCTTGGGGGCATGGACCCGGTAGAACGACAGCGCCGGCGGCGTCTGGAACGTGATCAGCGGGATACCCTGCGCCGTCAACGCCTTCATCGGGCCGCCAAGCAGTGCCGCCAACGCGTCGCGATCGCCTCTGGCGATGGCGTCGCCGACCGGAGGCAGCGCGGCGATAACGGCGCTGACCGCGAGCGTGGCGCGCCCCTCATAGTCGATCGCCGCGATGACGCTGTCATATTGCAGCTTCAGTTGCTGTTCGAGCGCGAGTTGCGTCAGCGTGCGCTGCTGGATGATCGAGAATGTACCCAAAACTCCGCAGGCGACCGCGACGGTCAATGAAATGACCAGGATGAGGCGGGCCGAGATCGATCGAAGTTTGAACATGGGGGATTCCGAGGCTCCGCGAGGAAGATTCGGAAAGCTCCCAGAAAGTGCTTAACAACTAGGTAAATTCGGCATTGCACGAATGGTTGACGGCCATGCGTTTGGGCCTGATTCTGGATCGGGACCAAGGCTCCAGATCGACGTGTTCGAACGGCGCCGAGCCGTGCCGGCCGGTCCTTTCATCGCGTCGTGGGCGGCGTGCTGAGCCTGGCCGAAAGGATCACTTTGCCGGCATCTTCGTAATGGGTGTCGCGGGCCTGAATCTGCTGCGCAATCGTGTGCATGTCGCGGAAACGCCGCTCGAACGGGTTTGCGGCGAACACGGCGGTGGCGCCTGTCATATGATAGGCGGTATCGACCACGGAAGCCGACTGATGAATGGTCCAGGTCGTGGCAATGCGCAGCGCAATGCGATGCGCCTCCGTGACGGGATCGCCGCGTGCGAGGTCGCGCCAGACTTCCCCCGCCGTCGCATAGAGATAGGCGCGCGCCGCGCGCAAGGTGGCCTCGGTCCGTCCGATCAACCCCTGCACGGCGCTGTTGTCGCGCATCGCTGCCAGTCCCTGCGGCTGCTTGCTGCGCGCAAGCTCGATCGCGGCATCGAGCGTAGAGCGCGCCACGCCCACCGCGGTGGCGGCAAAACCCATGCCGAACACCGCATTGGTGGTGAGCTTGTAGAGCGGGCCTTTTTCGCGGCACGCGGAGGGATCGTCGCGAAGTGCCGCAAATTTGTCCGGGATGAAGAGATTGTCGACCGAATAGGAGTCGGTGCCGGTGCCCTTGAGCCCGATGACGTCCCAGACGTCGTACATCGTGGCGCTCGTCACCGGGAACAGGATGGTGCGGATTTCCGGCGCGCCGCTCGGCTTTTTCCGCTGGCTGCCGTCGGCCTCAACGACGCGCACATGCGCGCCAAGCCAGCTCGCCTGCCGCGAGCCGGAGGCAAAGTCCCAGCGCGCGCTGGCCCGGTAGCCGCCGGGAACGGCGTGGACTTCATGGGCGATCGCGCCCCAGGCCAGGATCCCGGGCGGCGTGTTGAAAATTTCGCCGGCGGCATCGGGGTCGAGGTAGGCCGCGGTCATCGCGCAGACGCTGCATTGCCCAAGGCACCAGGCGGTGGAGGCGTCGGCCTTGGCGATCTCCTCCTGCATCTGCATGAAGATTTCGAGCGGCGCCTCCGCCCCCCCGAGGCTCTGCGGCAACAGAACCCGGTACAGCCCGTTCTCGATCAGGGCGGAGGTCACCGCGGGCGTCAAGCGCCGCGTGCGCTCGATCTCATCGGCCTCGCGCGAGATCAGGGGCTGCAATGCCCGGGCGCGCTCGACGAGATCCAGACCGGGATGCTTGCTCATTCGTCTCCTCGCCCTTTTTATCGAGTGATCAATTAGAGGGCATGGTGGTCCATCTGACGCGGGAGGGCAAGATGGGGCGGCTTGTCATTCCGGGGCGCGAGCGAAGCGGGTGAACCCGGAATCTCGAGATTCCCCGATGCGCAATTGCGCATCTGAGGTCTGGTGCTTGCGCACCATCGCGGAACGACGGAGTCAATATTTCAACTATCCACCTTGAGCGCAGCGATAAAAGCCTCCTGCGGGATGTCGACCTTGCCGAACTGCCGCATCTTCTTCTTGCCTTCCTTCTGCTTCTCCAGAAGCTTGCGTTTGCGCGTGACGTCGCCGCCGTAGCATTTCGCGGTGACGTCCTTGCGCAGCGCGCGCACGGTCTCGCGCGCGATCACCTTGCCGCCTATCGCCGCCTGGATTGGAATCTGGAACATGTGCGGCGGGATCAATTCTTTCATCTTCTCGACCATGGCGCGGCCGCGCCCCTCCGCGCGGGTGCGATGCACCAGCATCGACAGCGCATCGACGGGCTCGCTGTTGACCAGAATCTGCATCTTCACGAGATCGGCCGGCTTGTAGTCGGTCAGGTGATAATCGAACGACGCGTAGCCCTTGGAGACCGATTTCAGCCGGTCGTAGAAATCGAACACCACTTCGTTAAGCGGCAGGTCGTATTTCACCATCGCACGCGAGCCGACATACGTCAGCTCCTTCTGCGCGCCGCGCCGGTCCTGGCAAAGCTTCAGCACACTGCCGAGATATTCGTCGGGCGTGAGGATGGTCGCCTCGATCCAGGGTTCTTCGATTTCGGCGATCTTGACCACGTCGGGCATGTCGACGGGATTGTGGATCTCGATCACCTGACCATCGGTCAGGTGCATCTTGTAGATCACGCTCGGCGCGGTCGCGATCAGGTTGAGATCGAACTCGCGCGATAGCCGCTCCTGGATGATCTCCAGATGCAACAGCCCGAGGAAGCCGCAGCGGAAGCCGAAGCCGAGTGCGGCCGAGGTCTCCATCTCGAACGAAAAGCTCGCATCGTTGAGGCGCAATTTGCCCATCGCAGCGCGCAACGACTCGAAGTCGTTGGCATCGACCGGGAACAGGCCGCAGAACACGACCGGAATGGCCGGCTTGAAGCCCGGCAGCATTTTTGTCACCGGCTTCCTGTCGTCGGTGATGGTGTCGCCGACGCGCGTGTCGGCGACCTCCTTGATCGCGGCGGTGATAAAGCCGATCTCGCCGGGGCCGAGTTCCTCGACCTGCTGCATCTTCGGGGTGAAGAAGCCGACGCGCTCGACGTCGTAAGCCGCATTGGTGCCCATCATCCGGATGCGGTTACCCTTCTTCATCACGCCATCGACCACCCGAATGAGCACGACGACGCCGAGATAGACGTCGTACCAGCTATCGACCAGGAGTGCCTTCAAGGTCGCGTCGGGATCGCCCTGCGGCGGTGGCAGGCGCGTGACGATCGCCTCCAGCACGTCGGGAACGCCGAGGCCGGTTTTGGCTGATATCATCACTGCGTCGGACGCATCGATGCCGATCACGTCCTCGATCTGCTGCTTGACCTTGTCGGGTTCGGCTGCCGGCAGGTCGACCTTGTTGAGGACGGGCACGATCTCGTGGTTGTTGTCGAGCGCCTGGTAGACGTTGGCGAGCGTCTGCGCCTCCACGCCCTGGCTGGCATCGACCACCAGCAGGGAACCCTCACAGGCAGCCAGCGAGCGTGAAACTTCATAGGCGAAGTCGACATGGCCCGGCGTGTCCATCAGGTTGAAGACGTAATCCTTGCCGTCCTTGGCGTGATAATTGAGCCGGACGGTCTGCGCCTTGATGGTGATGCCGCGCTCGCGCTCGATATCCATGGAATCGAGCACTTGTTCCTTGCCCGCCATTTCGCGATCCGTAAGCCCGCCGGTGATCTGGATCAGCCGGTCGGCCAATGTCGATTTGCCATGGTCGATATGGGCAACGATGGCGAAGTTTCGGATGTTGGAAATAGGGGCAGTCGTCATGGGCGCGGGATAGCATTCACGCTTTGGCGCGGCAACCATATTGCCGCGTTTTAGCGGGGTTTGTTCACGCCAAGCTGATTCCACTTGTGTCAAAAACGCGCTACGCACTTCTGCCATGTCGACTGCATCATTATTGCCCGAGACTTCGCGTAAGCGCCGACGCTTAAGCGTCCGGCGGCTGGCGGCGTGGCTGGTCGCGCGCGCCACCAGTCCCAAGTCCGGCCTTTGGCTCGTGGTCAGCTTCGCGCTCGTGCATGGCCTGCTCTGGACCTTGATCCTGATCGATCTAAAAGCGGCGCAGGATGTCCATATGGACGTCGCGGAGGCGTTTGCCTGGGGACAGAAATTCCAGCTCGGTTACGGCAAGCATCCGCCGCTGGCCGGCTGGATCGCGGGATTGTGGTTCTATTTCTTTCCGGTCAAGGATTGGGCGACCTACGCGCTGGCGATGACGACGCTCGGCATCGGGATAGTGATTTGCTGGTTCATTGCGCTGCGCGTGGTCGATCGCCGCCGCGCGTTCCTTGTCGTGGTGATGCTCGCGCTCTACCCGATCTTCAATTTCAAGGGCTTTAAGTACAACCCTGATCTGTTGCAGCTCGTCACCTTGCCGCTTGTCGTACTGGCCTATCTGCACGCGTTTGAGAAACGCACATGGCGATCCGGCATATGGCTGGGGCTCGCCGGCGCGCTCGCTCTGATGACGAAATATTGGGTGCTGACCATGATCGGCGCCATTGGCCTTGCGGCGCTGATTCACCCCCAGCGACTAGAATTCCTGCGCTCGCCGGCGCCGTGGGTTGCGATCGCGACACTTGCGGTCGCGATGATCCCGCATCTGATCTGGCTGAAGCAAGTCGACTTCGTGCCGCTGACTTATGCCGGCGACGTCTATGGCCTGTCGAGCCGCGCGCAAAGCGCCCAGCTTGTGCTCGGCTATGTCGGGCACAATCTGGCGCTGCTGGCGGTGCCAGTGGCGCTCGCGGCGCTGGCGCTATCGTTCCCTCGACCGCGACTTTCGCGAATATGGTCGCCCGGCGCCAATCCGGGCGTGAACGTCTCGCATGCTCTCAACATCTGGATCATCCAGATCATTGTCGCGATCGGCCCCCCGCTCGGTGGCTTGATCTTCACGATCTACATGAAAACCGATTGGGGAATTTCGCTGTTCTTCCTCACGCCGCTGGCGCTGGTCGCAATGCCCCGCTTGCGCATTCACGAACGCGCACTGTTTCGCATCACCCTGATCTGGCTCGTGCTCACGCTCGCGACGTTGGCCGCTGCACCCGCCATCGCCGAGCGCGAGATGGAGGATAATCCCAACGCTGCCAACAGCTATGGGGCGCGCTCGCAACTCGCCCGCGAGCTCACGCAAGCGTGGCGCGAACGGTTTGGTTCGCGCTGGGCGGTAGTCGCCGGCACGACGGAAGTCGGCGAGCCCATGACGTTCTACAGCCCCGATCATCCGGCGCCGTTCACGCCGGGCGAACTCTGGTCGTCGGGGTTGACTTCGCTTGATGAAGCCCAGCGGCTCGGCTTCATCGGCATCTGCGATACCACCGATGGGCGGTTGCCCGCTTGCGAAGCCTGGATGGCACAGCATGCCAAAGGTGCCGAGCAATTGGTGATGACCACGCAGCGCTTTTACCGCGGCCATCCGGGGCCGGCGATCAATTGGAAAATCTATATTGCCCCACCCGCGAAATAGGCGGTCGGCAGCCTAGCTGAACAGGAATTGCAAAGGGCCCGCACATGGATCTCGATCTGACCGGAAAGGTCGCACTGGTTAGCGGTTCGACGCGGGGTCTCGGGTTCGCATCGGCCGCGGGGCTCGCCCAAATGGGCGCGGAAGTCATCATCAACGGGCGAGGCGATGCCGCCGTCACGGAAGCCATGGCGAAGATCAGGCAATCTTCGCCTTCGGCCAAATTGCATGGAGCCGTTTTCGATCTCGCCAGCGCCGAAGGCTGCGCCGCTCTCGTGGCGGAGTTTCCCGAGGTCGATATCCTCGTCAACAATCTCGGATTCTACGAGCCGAAAGCCTTCTTCGATATCGAGGACGGCGACTGGATGAGAATGTTCGAAGTCAACGTGATGAGCGCCGTGCGTCTGACGCGGCATTATCTGAAGCGGATGCTGGACCACAAGCAATGGGGCCGCGTCGTGTTCGTCTCGAGCGAATCCGGCATCTATGTTCCCAAGGAGATGGTGCATTACGGCTTCTCGAAAGCCGCACTGCTCTACATCGCCCGCGGCGCCGCCGAGCAGACCAAGTCGACCGGCATCACCGTGAATTCGGTGCTGCCGGGCCCGACCTGGGTCGAGCTGACGTCGACCCGGCTTTCGTCCCGCGCCGAGGCCATGGGAACGAGCGTCGATGATCTCGTGGCGCGCACGTTCAGCGAACGCCGGCCGGGGTCGCTGTTGCAGCGTTACGCGAAGCCCGAGGAGATCGCCAACCTGATCTGCTATCTCTGTTCCAAGGCCTCGAGCGCCACCAACGGCGCGGCCTTGCGCGCCGATGGCGGCATCGTCACCAATCCGTTTTGAAGCTATCTCCGTCATCCCTGCGTTGCGCAGCGATGACGGAGATAGCTCGTGCGGACTACATGCTCTCTTCGTTGAATTTGCTTTCGACGAGTTCGCCGATGGCTTTGACCGCGGCCTCGGCTTCAGGGCCGATCGCGGAGACCACGATCGTGGTCCCGGGCGCTGCCGACAGCATCATCAGTCCCATGATCGAGGTGCCGCCGACGGTCTCGCCGCCGCGCGTCACCCAGACTTCGGCATTGAAGCGCTCGACGGTCTGGACGAATTTAGCGGAGGCGCGCGCGTGCAGTCCGCGTTTGTTGATGATGAGAAGCTCGCGGGAGATGGCGCCTGCCGGCACGCGCGGCCCGGGAATATTTTCGGGCGCCGGGACGTCGTCGTTCATTTGCCGGCGAGCACCCGGCTGGCGATGGTGACGTATTTGCGGCCGGCTTCCTGGGCCATGGCGATGGCGTCGGGCAGCGAGCGCTCCTCGCGGACCTTGGCGAGCTTGACCAGCATGGGAAGATTGATGCCTGCGAGCACTTCGACTTTGGGGCGGCTCATGCAGGAGATCGCGAGGTTGGAAGGCGTGCCGCCGAACATGTCGGTCAGGATGGCGACGCCGTCGCCGGAATCGACGCGGTTAACCGCTTCGATAATGTCACTTCGACACAAATCGGAATCGTCCTCGGCACCGATCGTGACCGCTTCGATTTGTTTTTGAGGACCCATGACATGTTCGAGCGCTGCCCGGAACTCGTCGGCAAGGCGCCCATGGGTCACCAGTACTAGGCCAATCATCGGAAACTCCTCGCGGGTGCTTTTTGGTGCACCGCACGAACGCGCCACTTTGACCATCCAGAGCCCCTGCGCAAGAGGGGATGTTTGCGGATCTCCCTTGATCGGATGGGAAGTGGGGGAGCTGCGACGGTCTATTCGGTCGCGATAGTGGGCCTGATATGGTTACCAATCCCCTTCATACAATCGGCGGAATGGTTAACGGAAGATGAACTTTCGGTTGTCGTCAGCACAGCAACAACCAGTGGCAACGGCGGATAGCCCTCTCCCACGGGGATTCTCGGTATCAAAACACCGAAAATGTCCGTGATAAGCGCTTCCGGTGATGGCAGTCGCTCGGCATCGGCCGCCGCGAGATCGACCACGAGACCGACCACAGCTTCCTCGGCAAACTCGCAACGGCGAATGCCGAGCCCGCGGATCTCGATCAGGCCGGCCAATTCCGGCGCGGTGCGCACGCGCAATTGTCCTCCACCTGTGTCCAGATGGACACGGTCGTCGCCGACCAAAATGGCCGGCGCGATCTGCCCGGAACGACCGCTGGTGATGAGATCGAAGGCAAGGCGCGACTTGCCCGAGCCTGACGGCCCGCGGATCAGGACGCCGCGATTTCCGATCCTGACCGCGGACGCGTGGATGCTCGCACCAGCGGCGTCCGTCATGGCGCCGGCAGCCTGACCACGAAGCGGGCACCAGCAATCGTCGCCTCGCCATCGGACCCGACCGCGCCGGCGCGGTTCTCGGCCCAAATGCGACCGCCATGCGCCTCCATGATCTGTTTCGAGATCGACAGGCCGAGCCCTGAATTCTGTCCAAAACCCTGATGCGGACGGTCGGTGTAGAAGCGCTCGAACACCCGCTCCAATGCGTCCGGGCGAATCCCGGGTCCATCGTCGTCGACGATGATTTCGATGTCGGAACGCGCCCGCCGGCAGGTGATGCGCACCTTGCCGCCGGCGTTGGAGAATGACTGCGCGTTGGACAACAGGTTGGAGATCACCTGTCCGAGCCGCGAATCGTGCCCCGGCACCGAGAAGGTGTCGGCCGGGCCTCTGCCTTCGAAGCGGGCTTCGACGGTGACGTCATGGCCGAGCCGGGTTTCGTTGGCGACCGAGACCAGCGTCGTCAGCAGCCGGCGCAAATCGACCGGCTCCATGTCCTGGCGCTGCAACTCGGCATCGAGCCGGCTGGCATCGGAAATATCCGAGATCAGCCGGTCGAGCCGCTTGACGTCGTGTTCGATGACCGCGAGTAGCCGCGCGCGGCTGTTCTCGTTGCGCGCCAACGGCAGCGTCTCGACCGCCGAGCGCAGCGACGTCAGCGGGTTCTTCAATTCATGAGCGACATCGGCGGCGAACATCTCGATCGCCTCGATACGGTTATAGAGCGCGTCCGTCATGTCGCGCAGTGCGCCGGAGAGATGGCCGATCTCGTCGCGGCGGCGGGTGAAGTCGGGAATTTCGACACGGGTCTTGATGCGGCGGCGGACGTGATCGGCGCTGTCGGCGAGCCGGCGCACGGGTCCTGCGATGGTGCTCGCAAGCAGCAGCGACAGCAGGATCATGACGGCGGATGCGACGCCGCCGACCTTCAGGATCGCAAGCCGTTCGGCGGTCACCATCTGGTCGATATCGTCGCCCTGCGTCGAGAGCATCAAGGCGCCGTGAATCGTTCGAGACCGCAACACCGGGACGGCGACCGAGACGATCACCTCGCCGCGCAAGTTGACCCGCACCATGCTGCGCTTCTGGCCTTTGAGCGCGTCCGCAACTTCCTCGTAGCCCTTGCCGTTTTCCGGGCCGAGTTCGCGGTAGAGCGGGAGGTCGCCGCGGTTGAGCCAGGTGCGGACCGCGATCATCGCGCGCTCGGCGATGTTCGGCTTCTCCGAAGACGGCGGCGGCAGGTCGAAGCGCAGCACATTTTCGAGATTGCGGCTGTCGAGGATCTGCCCGCCGCCGGGATCGTAGATCCGGGCACGGGTCTTGGTCGGCGAGATCAGCGTGCGCAGAACCGGCGCGACGCGCTCCGGATTGATCGGAAAATCGAGCCCGGACTGTTCGTCCGGCGCGCCATAGCTCTCGCCGGGCTTGAGGTCGAGCAGCCGGTCGGGATCGATGGTGATGGCGTTGGTCTGGACGGTCGCGGAAGCTGCGATCGCGCCGGCAA
>VAZG01000536.1 GCA_005885285.1 Alphaproteobacteria bacterium
TCCCGATCGCCGCCGGGCGATTCAACCCGGCGCGGCACGCTTCGAACTAGCCTTGATGCCCGTGGATTAATCGGGGCGCCGGCCTACAGATGCTTAAAGCGCGTCACCAGACCGGCTGAGGCTTTGACATGGCTGTTTGGCGTGCCGACCCCAAGCGCCGCGGCCAGTTCGTCGCGGGTCATGCCGGGCTTCAGCGCTGGATCTTTCGGCTCGAGATCGGTCGCCATCAGGATGAAGGTGTAATGGTGCCAGTCGGT
>VAZG01000332.1 GCA_005885285.1 Alphaproteobacteria bacterium
GAAATGCGATTTACCAGAGCCGCGGCCGCCGTAAATCCCTTTGTAGCGCGCGGGCGCAAGCAGCGGCTCAAAGACCCTTGCTGTCGGAATGTTCAGGATAGACAATGGTGCGCTCAATTTTATGGATCAGCTCGATCGCGCCGTCATCGCC
This sequence comes from Alphaproteobacteria bacterium, assembly GCA_005885285.1. Lineage (GTDB taxonomy): Bacteria > Pseudomonadota > Alphaproteobacteria > Rhizobiales > Xanthobacteraceae > Bradyrhizobium. The sequence goes on from VAZG01000332.1 coordinate 152, forward strand.
GTTCTCGAGCGTTTGTGCGGCCTTGCCCCAGCCACGATCGAGAATGGCGTTGGCGGCCGACACGCGCGCTGCGGCGGTTGCGTCCTTGCTGCGCATGATTCCGACCAGGACATTGATCGCGGTCCTGGTGTGGCTCCGTGCGATCGAGCGGATCTCGGTTATGGTTTTCGTCATTTCAGTTTTCATGCGGGTCTGGCGAGACGTATTCGCAAGGCGCTGTGTCGGTATGATCGATAGTGGGATCATCGTGGCGAACCGGGAGGCGAAACGCGATGGTCGGAAAATCGGTTTGCCCGCGGTCGTGCTTCGGGCGCGGGATGAAGCGGATGATGTCGGCGCTCATGAAAATCCCTCCCATACTGCGATCGCGATCTATGGTGTCGATAGCCCCGTCCCCAAACGTCATTTCCGGACCAATGGTCTGATCGGGTCGTTGAGCGAATCGTCACCATCGTCTCCAGCCGCCTCGGGATTGTCAGGGAGCCGACTACCGATTGCTCAACCTGCGGCTGATCAGCTATCCTGCCGCGAGACTGCCATTACCGGCCGTTAACGCAGCGGTTACTGAAAAACTTATTCGGGAGAGGGTCCTTGAATTTGCAAACAGAAGAGGCGTCGCGGCTCACCGAGGGCAAAAGCAAGGGATAAGGCAGAAGCCGAATAAAAGGCTGCGGAGGAACGGTCGAAGCCAAGGAGATGATACGATCGTTCGGGGGAACGCCGTTTCACTTCGAACGTCTGATCAAAAGCCTGACCCAATCTTCCCCGTCGTCGCTGGCCGACGCGGACTTGTCAGGAAAGCCCCAGATCGGCAGCGCAATGGGATAATCGGGCATCGGCTCGCCGGTGAAAATGCCGAGCGGGCGGCCGGATTGAGAGAGCGGTCCAGACGGACTCGGAACACCCGCCGCTGCCGGACTTGCGTTTCCGACACTATCGCGCGGCGTGAAACGGCTGCTCACGAGGTGGATGTTGTCGGCGTCACCACGCCTTAAGCTGCCGTCTTCAGGTATGGGCGCAGGCTGATATGGATCACGCGGGGCGCTACCACCTAGCGAAGAAGTCCAGTTTCCGAAACGGTCGCTGAACGAATCTCCGACATCAGGAGCTACCGGCGCCGCTCTCTTGTAGTTCTGCAACGCGCGCAAGACCGGAGAACGCAGGGTGTTGGAATCGCCTGCCGGGGCAGAACCCCAGTTGCCGAAGCGGTCGTCGAACGAAGAGGGACGACCGGGAGCGAGAGATCCATTGGTCGGAACGACCGGTGCTGCCGGCGCCTCCAAAGGAAAAGGCATCGGTGTAGCGGTGTTGATTGGATTCGCTAACGGCCTTTCAAAGCCAGGAACGTAAAACGACCTGGTCTCTCCGCTCACGGGGTCAAGCACGAATTGACTGTTAAACCTTTCCGGAGACTCAGTCCCGGGTCCCAAAAAACCTGCACGCTGGAGCGCCCCGCCGGCAAAGGAATTGCTGTTTTGGGATATTGGGCGGTACTCATAGCCGGTCGAGTTCACTTCGTCGGCGAAATCTCGCATCAATGCCCACCGCGAGCTTAGATCGTCGCCTTCAGCAACCATCGTATGTGGTTGATTTAGAGAGGCATCGCGATCTGGTCTGCTCGGTTTCGCCTGCAGTCGTTGAAACGGTGAATCTGCATTGTTCGTACCGTCGGAGCCTATCTCTTCCTGACTAAAGGCCCAAAGCTTATCAAGATTGTGATCGAACCGGTGTTCTGGCACTCCTTGAAGCGTGTGGTGGTCACCGTTGGAATCGACATAATTCAGTACAATATGATGCCCAAGCACCGATCCTTGATAAGGTACAGCAGTGGCATTTGCGTAGGTAAGGAAAATTTTTTCGGACATTTCGCAACCGCGCTACTTATGGACCCACAAGGCCGTGTTGGTATCCGGGCCTGATCTTTTCTCTGAAGCGTAGTAAGTGAAGCCGAGCACCACTTCCTCACTCATGAATGTTATAAAGTATTGCTTGGTGCGGGAATTATAGGATATCGACCGAATGAAGCGCGAATTCCTGACCACGTCCAACAAAGGATCTGGCTCGCAATCACGAAACGGAAAGTGTCGTTCGTTGAGATCGTCATATGGAGTAAGCCGATTTTTCTCTTTCGCAAGCAATTCATCTAGCTCGGCGACATAGGAGGAAACTTTCGCAAGGCATGACGCGGAATCGCCGCGTGCGCTGGGCGCTAGGCCGAGGCATAGAAGGAGTGCACCCACCGCGCCGTAGCCAACCCGACCCAATCTTCTCATTGGTTCGATGCCGGTCACTTTCGCCCCCTATTTATTCACCCAACCGGCGTGATCGGCATCCGATTTTTTCTCGGAAACGTAGTACGCGAAGCCGACTACCACTTCATCACTCGTGAATTTTATAAAGTATTGCTTGGTGCCCGAATGATAGGATATCGACCGAATAAAGCGTGATCGCCTAACCTCTTCCAATAGGGCATCTGCTTCACAATCGCGAAACGGAAAATATCGCTCATTGAGATCGAAATAAGGTGTGATCCAGTTTCTCTCGTTCGAAAGCAATTCGTCCAGCTCGGCGACATAGGAAGACACTCTTGCAAGGCATGAAGCACAATCGCCGCGTGCGGTCGGTGCATGTGTCATGCATAGAAGAAGCGCGCCAGCGGCGGCCGGATAGTGCCAACCCGATCCGCGCTTGGATGCGACCGCTGTCACTTCGCAAATCCTGTTTTTCGGTTCAGCGCACAGCTTTGACAGATCATCGCGCGCTTTGGACGTCCGCTCTCGGTTAGGGAGCGCCGAAATATCTGGAACATAACGAGAACAATGTCAAGATCAGCGGCTACGAAAATCCCTCCCATAACGCGATCGCGATCAGGCCGATCAACGCGAGCAAGATCAGATAAGCGGTCATCGGCTGCTCTCTTCTCGAAATTAAGTGTGCGGCATGATCGCAGGGGAACGATCATTTCGGGCGCGAACCCTTATCCCTCAAAACGCCAAGGGGCCGCTGCGGACGTAGCCCATGCCACGCCGCCGTGCCGGCGCGTTCGCGCGCACCGGCTAATGCTGAAAGGTTCATGAAAGGCTCGGACGGCGGCGCGCTTCCGACGCTCAGGCAAGGTTGCGTGGGAAGATGTGGCGCCGTGACGTGCGGCCGCCGTCCGATACGGAAAATTGAAAAAGCCCGCGGCCATCTGCGGCGCGGGCTTCACAATTCTTGCGATGATGGCACTGTGCCGGTGATTTGCCCGACGTGTCAATTTCTAAAGGGAATTTTAACGAAACGAGATCGAAACCATTTTCGATAAATATCCGTGCAGCATTGAAAAATGCCCGCGGCCGTTTCCGGCGCGGGCTGTATAATTCTTGCGATGATGTCGATGTGCCCCTGATTTGCCCGACGTGTCAACTGCGCGATTTGTCGATCGAGGGCTCGTAGAATTTGTCTTAAGCGAAGTGCCGGCTGGACCTTGAACGGCGTGATCAATGACCGGCGGCATGCCAGGAGATATCGGATGTATTTCGCCGCAGCCGTGTTGGCCATATTGTCGGGGCTGTTTTACGCCGCGGGCAATCATGAGATTGGATCGCTCGGCGTCGAGATGTGCCGCTATGGCGGCGCATTCTGCGACAATCCGTACATCGTCCTGGTTGCTGCCGGCGCCGCGGCCGTCTGGGGCACCTTCGTCAGCATTCGCTGAAGCGTAATCGGCGCGGGCTTCATGTATTTTTGTGACGATACCGTTATGGCAGTGATTTGCCCGACGAGTCAAATTTTCCTTTCCGCCAGCCGGGGCTAACCTGCGCGCTGTAGCAGGCGGCGCAAATTGCGGACGTCAGTCACGCTCTCGATTGCAAATATCGTCTCGATCAAACGCGTCGACTGATCGGGCCCCAGCACCGGCACTGTCAGATCGCGGGCCTTTTCGATCACCTCATTTCGCGTCATCGGATTGCGTGGTGTACCGCGTACGGCCGAGACGCGTTCGGACAGATGCGTCCCGTCGGCGAGATCGATCTCGACGACGGTCTCGCGCACCGGCAAGAGTTTGGCCAGTTCCTCATCCCTGACGAGATTGACCTTGGCGCGCTCGTTCAGCACGGCCGGATCCTGCATGCGCGGCTTGTCATGCGCTGCATGGAACGACACCGTCTTGTCGAGCAGCATCACCGCGACCTGGTGCTGCAGGCAGATATCGGGGATGTCGCGATTGTCCACCACGGTCGCGACCGAAGGCGCGAGCCGCACCGTGACTCGCTTGACCTGGCCGGCCTCGAACGGCTTCTTGGCGCGGAGCGCCTCGATCCCGTCGAGCGGGCCTTGAATGGGCGAGCCGACCGTCCACTTCTTGATATCGGTTTGGGTGATCTCGTAACGCTCGCCGAGCTTTTCAATCAATCGATCGGGCTGCGCCTTCGGCGCGTAGGCCTGGAAGAAATTGTCGGAGCCGGAGAAGATATCGTCGACGCCGTTCCAGCCCGATTTGACCAGCAGCGCCGCGGTGATCCCGTTGCGCGCCGGCATGCCGGCGAACACAAAGGCCTTCTCGATGTGATCGGTGTCGCGCCGCCAGGCGATAATCCCTGAGGATTGCTGCGCGGCATAGTCGAGCAGCCAGCGCATCTGATGTGCATCAAGGCTAGCCGCGCAAGCCGCCGCCGCGGCCGCGCCGAAGGTACCGGCGATGCTGTGGGTAGCAAGGCTGCTCTCATAGCTGAAGGCAGCACCTCCCATCGCCATCACGACGCGCGGACCGATGTCGTAGCCGAGCGCCACTGCGCGAAGCAAACCGGTGCCATCGATGCCGTGAATTTCTCCCGATGCCAGAGCCGCCGGCACCACCGCGCAGCCCGGATGGGAGCGGGATTCATTGTGCGAGTCGTCGGTTTCATCGGCATGTGCCATCACGCCATTGGCGAGCGTGGCATCGATCGGTGCCGCGGTCACCGCCGATGCCACGACGGCCACCGCGCCATTGCCGCCATGTTCGCGGATATAGCGCTGCGCCGCCTGGCCCGGCGGCAATTCCGATCCAGAAATCATTGCGGCAATGGTGTCGAGCAGATGATGTTTGGCGTGTTCCGCCACGTCTTCGGGCAGCGCGTGCGTCGGAGCCGCGCCCATGTAGGCGCTGAGCGTGTTCATCACCCGAGCCGGACCTGAGCCTTGAGCGAAAACGCGCCTTGGCGAAATGCCAGACGCTGCGGCTGTCATCACCGCCAGGCGGAGCACGCCGCGTCGCGAATGTTTACCCAACGCTCAACTTCCCTTCGCGTTTCGACCGGGGGGCGGAATTGGTATTCATGTTGCAATCTCTTCGATAAAGGGAAGGGTGAAATCAGGACTGCTAGATCGCAATCTGGCGCCCGATTTCGACGACCTGATCGTTGGGAAGGCTGAAGAAATCGCTGACATGGGCGGCATTGCGCTCCATCGCGACAAAAAGCCGCTCCTGCCAGGCCGGCAGGCCCTGAGCGTCGCCGCGGCTCACCACCGTTTCATGACCCACGTAATAAGTGACATCAGCGAGATCTACCGTGCAGCCGAGCGATTTGCTGGCCATGAGAAGCTCGGGGATGTGGGGACGCTCCATGAAGCCAAATCGCGCTTCGGCGCGCCAGAACTTTGGCACGACTTCCTCGATTCTGATGCGCTCGCCGGAGGCGACCCAGGGCACGGAGAGTATCTCAACACGCAGCACGAACAGATGCTCATGCAAGGCACGGTTATGCTTGACGTGCCAGACCATCACCGGCGGCGTATCGCGTTGGGTCCGGGTCAGGAACACCGCCGTACCCGGCACCCGCGGTATGTTTTTCGCGGAAATCTCGGCCATGAATTCGGCGACCGGCGTCAACGTCTCGTGCATTCGCATCGAGACTGCGGCAGCACCGCGATGCCAGATCCACATCAGGCCGTATACGCAGACGGCCACGATTAGCGGCACATAGCCGCCCTCACCGATCTTGGTAAGATTGGCGAGGAAGAATGCGCTATCGATCGTCAGAAAACAGCCCGCGACGACGCCCGCGGCCGCTATGTTCCATCCCCAGACCTCGCGCATCGCGATGAATAAAAGGACTGACGTCATCAGCATCGTCAACGAAACCGCAATGCCGTATGCCGAGGCCAGATTGTCCGACTTGCCGAACCCGACCGTGAGACCGACGGTGACAATCATCAACAGCCAGTTGACGACGCCGACATAGATCTGTCCGTACCCCTCCGACGAGGTCTGCTTGATCTGCAGCCGGGGTAGCCAGCCAAGCTGGATCGCTTGCCGTGTCATCGAGAAGGCCCCGGTGATGATTGATTGGCTGGCGATGATGGTTGCGATCGTCGCCAGCACGATGAGCGGCAACAACAGTAGCTCAGGACAGAGCCGAAAGAAAATATTGCCGTCGGTCGGAGCGGCTTCGAGCACGAGCGCCGTCTGCCCGGCATAATTGAGGATCAGGCTTGGAAAGACGATCGCGAACCAGGCAAGCTTGATCGGTCCGCTGCCGAAATGACCCATGTCGGCGTAGAGCGCTTCCGCGCCAGTGACGCAGAGAAACACCGCGCCCAATACCCAAAAACCGGTCGCCCCGTGCGAGAACAGGTAGGATAGGCCATAGACCGGATTGAGGGCGGCAAAAACCGATGGATGCTCTACAATGCCCGCGATTCCCAGCACAGCGATAGTGACAAACCAGATCAGCATGACCGGGCCGAACAGGTGGCCGATCGCCGCCGTCCCCCTTGACTGGATCGCAAACAGCGCAAGCAGGATCGCAACCGCTGCCGGAACGACATAGGGCTGCAGCGCCGGCGTCGCCATATTGAGGCCCTCGAGCGCTGACAGCACCGAGATCGCCGGCGTGATTGCGCCGTCGCCGTAGATCAATGCCGCGCCGAATAGACCGACGGCCACAATGGTCGGCCGGTTTTGTCGCTTGACGCCCAGCAAGGCCATCAAGGCCAAAATGCCGCCCTCGCCGTCGTTGTCGATGCGCATCGCGAACAGGACATACTTGACCGTCGTGATAATGAAGAGCGTCCAAAGCACGAGCGAAAGCGCGCCGAGCGCGGCGGCCGCATCAGGATATTTTTCGCCGATGCCGAGAATAGTCTTGAAGGTGTAGAGCGGGCTGGTCCCGATATCGCCGAATACGATGCCAAGCGCCGACAGGCCCAGCATCGTCAGCTTGCCTTGCCGGTCCGGCCGCATGGTATTGCTGGGGGCGGGTGTCGAATTTTCGCTCAATGTACGGTCCAATGCGGCAGTAGATTGATCGGCCAACCACCCGGGGTTTTCTGCAGTGGCATCGGCATCGGATACTCGTCGCCTTCCTATAAACTATTGCGCTGGATTGCGACACCTAAACGACCCGCCAACAAGGGCGAGCGGTCCCGCGGATCGTTGCCGGATGGGTCGCTTTACCGTAAAATTGATCTGACAAGAACGGGGAGGATTGCCGATGGATGTCATCCCGCTGGGTCCGGGATTCGCCGCCGAATTGCGTGGCGTGACGCTGGTGGATGTCGCCTCCGACGACGCTGCTTATGCAGCAGCGCGCGCGGCTTTTGAAGAGCACTCCGTCCTGGTGCTGCGCAATCAGGAAGTGACCGACGAGATTCAGCTCGCTTTTTCGCGCCGCTTCGGCCCGCCGGAAGTGACCAAGGTCGGCTCACAGGGTACCGGCTCGCATTTTGTGATCCTGAGCACCATCGGTCCCGACGGCAAGGTCGTGCCGGCCGATCACCGCATGGCGATGCGCGCGAAGGCCAATCAGCTTTGGCATACCGACTCCTCGTTCAAGCGCGTGCCGGCGCTGACCTCGATCCTTTCGGCACGCGTCATTCCGGCGCAAGGCGGCGAAACCGAATTCGCCTCGACCCGCCTCGCCTTCGAGCGGCTCGATGCCGGCACACGCACACAGCTGCAAAATTCCTTTGCGTGGCACGACTACGCGCATTCGCGCGGCCAGATCGGCCCTGGCCTCGCGAGCCCCGAGGAGCGCGCGGCGCTGCCGCCGCAGTGCTGGCGCATGGTGTGGACCAATCCCGTCAACGGACGCGGCGCGCTCTACATCGCCTCGCATGCCTACGCGGTCGAGGGCATGGACGCGGCGGCGGGGAAAAAGCTGATCGACGAACTGACGGCCGCGGCAACCGCACCGGGCACGACCTACCTGCACGGATGGCGCAAAGGCGACGTCGTGATGTGGGACAACCGCGCCACCATGCATCGCGGCCGGCCCTGGCCGGCGCATGAGGCTCGGCTGATGATACGAACGACGATCTCCGCAACCGGGGTCGACGGCGTCGGCGACATGCGTCCACAGTTATGGCAGGCGGCTGAATGAGCAGGATCCAGAAGCTGCCAGCTCCGGGTGAGCTCACCAGAACGCCAAGCCGGACAATGCCTAATCGTCCGCAAAATCGCGGAGCGGCGAGGCGCTAACCTCGCCAGCTCAGGCTGCGTAGGGCGCAAGCGCCGCTGAAATCTGCGACGCGATCAGAAACGCCGCGAAGACGGCGGGCACGCTTATCAATCTGAGAAACTGATCCAAGGAAAGCATCGCTCTCGTCCCCCAAA
>VAZG01000333.1 GCA_005885285.1 Alphaproteobacteria bacterium
AAGCCCTACACAAAAAAAATACACTCAAGCCTACGGCGCGACGCTTGACTCAAAAGGCCTCATATGAGGGTGGGCAAAGGCGCTCTTGCGCCGTGCCCACCATCTATCGACAAATCATTGTCTCGGTGGGCACACTTCCGCCTTCGCTCGTTGAGCTACGGCGGACGTGGTCGCTTCGCCCACCCGACGGTCTCACCCCTACTCCACCATTTCCGCGACCGCCTTGCCGCAAGTGCCTGTGTCGGCGTTGCCGCCGAGATCGCGGGTGCGCAGCGTGCGTTCGCCGAGCGTGCGCTCGACGGCACTGAGGATCGATGCCGCCGCCTCCTTCGCCCCGAGATGCTCGAGCATCATCGCACCCGACCAGATCATCCCGATCGGGTTGGCGATGCCCTGCCCTGCGATATCAGGCGCCGAGCCATGCACCGGCTCGAACACCGACGGGAAATTGCCCTCCGGATTGATGTTGCCCGAGGGCGCGATGCCGATGGTGCCGGTGCAGGCCGGTCCCAGATCAGAGAGGATATCGCCGAACAGGTTGGAGCCGACCACGACGTCGAACCAGTCCGGATGCAGCACGAAATTCGCAGTGAGGATATCGATGTGATATTTGTCCCACTTCACCTTGGGATAGTTTTTCGCCATCGCCTCCACGCGCTCGTCCCAATACGGCATCGTGATCGAAATGCCGTTCGACTTGGTCGCCGAGGTCAGGTGTTTCTTCGGCCGGGACTGCGCGAGATCAAACGCGAATTTCAGGATTCGATCGACGCCGGTTCGCGTCATGATGGTTTCCTGGATCACGAATTCGCGGGCCGTGTCCGGGAACATCCGCCCGCCGACGGATGAATATTCGCCTTCGGTGTTCTCGCGCACCACCCAGAAATCGATGTCACCGGGCTTGCGGTTGGCGAGCGGCGACGGCACGCCCGGCATCAGCCGCACCGGGCGCAAATTGACGTATTGGTCGAACTCCCTGCGGAATTTGATCAGCGACCCCCACAACGAAATGTGATCGGGAATTTTCGCGGGCCAGCCGACGGCACCGAAATAGATCGCGTCGTGCTTGCCGATCTTGTCCTTCCAGTCGTCCGGCATCATCTGGCCGTGCTTTTCGTAGTAGTCGTATGAGGCAAAATCGAAATGATCGAACTGCACGGCAACGCCGTGCTTCTTGGCGGCGGCCTCGATCACGCGCAGCCCCTCCGGCATGACTTCCTTGCCGATGCCGTCACCGGGAATGACCGCAATCCGATATTGCTTTTTTCCGTTGCTCATCGAGAGATTCCTCTTAGGCTCAGTCCCGCGCCGCCAATGCCGCTCAATTGATGGCTTTGCAATGGACCAAACTGCCCGGCAGTGCAACGGTGCAGTGCAATGTTGACCGTCTCCACGCCCCGGGCCTAACAATCAAAACTTCCCGACGACGCCAACTTAGAACGTCGCCCCATCAAAGCGAGTATTCCCATGGAATTGCATCTGCGCGGCAAGCGCGTCCTCATCACCGGCGCCTCCAAGGGCATTGGCGCGGCCGCCGCCGAATCCTTTGCCGAAGAAGGTTGCCGCCTCCATTTGGCGGCCCGCAGCGGCGACCAGTTGAAGGCGCTGGCCGATCGGCTGCGGGGGGCGCACCAGATCGATGCCGCCGCGCACGTCGTCGACCTGCGCAAAAGCGAGGACATCCAACGATTGGTGAAAGACGCCGCCGACGTCGACATCCTCGTCAACAATGCCGGTGATATTCCGGGCGGCTCGGTGGACAAGATCGATGAGGCGACCTGGCGTCACGCCTGGGAATTGAAGGTGTTCGGCTATATCAACCTCACCCGCGCGATCTACGCCCAGATGAAGGCGCGCGGCCATGGCGTTATCGTCAACGACATCGGCGCCGCCGGCGAAAAGTTCGATGCCAATTACATCTGTGGCAGCGCCGGCAACGCGGCACTGATGGCCTTCACCCGGGCGCTCGGCGGAAAAAGCCTCGCCGACAACATTCGCGTGGTCGGCATCAATCCGGGCCCGGTCGGCACCGACCGCCACGTCACGCTCCTGAAGACCCGCGCCAAGCACCAGTTCGGCGACGAGAACCGCTACAAGGAATTCCAGAAAGGCCTGCCGCTCGGCCGTCCCGCGCACCCGCGCGAGATCGGCGACCTGATGGCGTTTCTCGCCTCCGATCGCTCCGGCTATACCTCCGGCGTGATCTTTACGGTCGATGGTGGGATCGCCGCGGGATGGGGCTAGCAGCGCCGTCCACATACCCACCTCATCCTGAGGAGCCGCGCTCTTTGTGCGGCGTCTCGACGGATGGGCCGCGCGCATTCATCCTTCGAGACGCGGCGAGGGCGCCGCTCCTCAGGATGAGGTCTAACCCGCCGTCCGCTCGAACAACTGCCGGATCAACGTCGTGATCCGGCCGTGCGGCGACGACAGCTCGTTCATGATGGTGAAATGATTGGCGCCGGCGATCTCCTCATAGGTCACTGGCAGTCCGTATCTGGCGCGATGGGCGGCGAAATCCGCGGTCTGCTTGCGCAGCAGCGGCAGCTCGGCGGAGCCAACGACCAGCGACACCGGTTTCATCGTCCCGCCCGTCTCCATCATCGGCGAGTTGCGGCGGGACATTGCCTCATCCAACCCAAGCTTGACGTTGAGATAGCTGTGGCGGATCGGCTCGAGATCGTAGATGCCGCTAATCGCCAATCCCGCCCTCACCAAAGGATGCGCCAGCGCCATCGCGGTTAGATGGCCGCCAGCGGACCACCCCGACACGACAATCCCCTTGGCATCGCCACCGAGCGCGGACAAATGCTTGCCGAGAAAGTCGATGCCGGAATGGATTTCGGCGACGATCTGATCGAGGCTCGCATCCGGCGCGAGCGTGTAGCCGATCAGCGCGACATTGATGCCGTACGCCAGCGGCCCTTCGGCAAATAGCGCGAACATTTCCTTCGCCCGATGCTGCCAATAGCCGCCGTGAATGAACAGAAGGGTTGGCCCCTTGTCGCGCGTCTTGAGAAAGTCGATGCGGTTGCGCTCGCGCCGGCCGTATCGCAGGTCGAGATGTTGGGGATATCGCTTGCGCATCTCGGCCGAGCGGGCCTCCCAATCGGCGACAATGTCAGCGCTTCCGAATACGGCCTCGCCATTGTTGAGACCGCGGTCGCGATCGTGCTGGCTCATGCTGCGCCAGTCCAGCGCGTCGAACGGCGGCGTCATGTTCAAATCTCCACTGGCGTCTGCGTTTGCCACTCTGCCCGAAAATGGTCTACAGGACTAGCCAATCGATAAGGAGTGACGCGATTGGCTGACCAGGAATTGGTGCGAGCGAGCGCATGCGCCATCGTCGGCAAGCTCGAAGCGGGCGACCTGACGCCGCTCGATCTGCTCGACGTGCTGGAGAGCCGCATCGCCGAGGTCGATGGCAAGGTCAACGCCCTGCCGACGCTGTGCTTCGAGCGCGCTCGCGCCCACGCCAAGGCGCTGATGAAAAAGCCCGCGGACCAGCGCGGTCTGCTGGCGGGGCTGCCGATTCCAATCAAGGACCTGTTCAACGTCGAGGGCGTGCGCAACACGCAAGGGTCGCCGATCTTCAGGGACAGGATTTCTACGTATTCCGACATCATGGTTGAGCATCTCGAACAAAACGGCGGCGTGGTCTACGCCAAATCGAACACGCCGGAATTCGGCGCCGGCGCCAACACCTTCAACGAAATATTCGGCGCGACGGTCAACCCCTGGGATACGTCGCGGTCCGCCGCTGGCTCCTCCGGCGGAGCCGCGGTCGCGCTTGCCACTGGCATGGCGTGGCTCGCCCACGGCACCGACATGGGCGGATCCTTGCGCAATCCGGCGAGCTTCTGCGGCATCGTCGGGATGCGCCCCAGCATCGGCCGCGTCGCGCACACGCCCTCGGCCATGATCGACCGCAATCTGACCGTGCACGGCCCGATGGCGCGCAACGTCGAAGACCTTGCGCTATTGCTCGATGCCATGAGCGGCGAACATCCGGCCGATCCGTTGTCGCTGCCGCGGCTCCCAAAATCTTTCCTGTCGGCCGTGCGTTCCCCGGAGATGCCGAAACGCGTCGCCTATTCGCCCGACCTCGGCATTACCCCGGTCGATCCCGAAGTTGCCGCCATCACCCGCAAGGCGGCTTTGCGCTTCGCCGAAGCGGGCGTGGTTGTCGAGGAGGCGCACCCGGACCTGCACGAGGCCCATGAATGCTTTCATGTGCTGCGCGCGTTCGACTTCGCCGTCACCAAGGCGGAACTGCTGCGCGAGAAGCGCGATCTGCTCAAACCCGAAGTGATCTGGAACATCGAGGAAGGCCTCAAGCTCTCGGTCGAACAAATCGCGCGCGCGGAGGCGCAGCGCGTCACGATGACCGCGCGCGTTATCGAGTTCTTCACGAGTTATGATCTGTTGCTGACGCCTGCGACCATCGTTGCGCCGTTTCCGATCGAAAACCGCTACGTGGCCGAATGCGCCGGCAGGAAATTCGACAATTACGTCGAATGGCTTGGCATCGTCTATGCGATCACGCTGGCCTGCTGTCCGGCGCTGTCACTGCCCTGCGGCTTCACCGCATCAGGCCTGCCGGTCGGCTTGCAGATGGTGGCGCGGCCGCGCGGCGAAGCGGCGCTTCTCGCCGGCGCCAAGGTGCTGGAGGATATTCTGGGCCTGCGCGGCATGACGCCGATCGACCCGAGGGCGCCGAAATAGAACTCCGAAGCCTCACGCGATCTCGCCCGCCTCTTTGAGGGCGACCGACAGCGCCAGCCTGGTTTCCGCCACGATATCCTCGACCAATTCCTCTCTGCTCATGCGGGCAACCTGGCCGGTGAGCAGTCCCTGCTCCGCCAGCATCAGCACGCCATGCAGCGAAGCCCAGATCTTCAAAGCGTGGCGCTCGCGTATCAATCCGACAGCCGGCGCTTCCAGAGCTTCTATCAGGAGAGCAAAGGTTTCCATCGCAGCATTGTGAAGCTCGCCGCCTTTTGGCGAACAGGCCATGGTTCGCGAGGCGAACATCAGGCGGTAGATCCCGTTTCGGCGCAGACCGAAAGCCAGCGTGGCCTGTGCGAGGCGTGACAATTTGGAGCGTTTCGATGGCCTCGCGATCGACTCCCGGAGCACCGCGCTGAATTGCCGGAAGGCCGCCACGGTAACCGCCTCCAGCAGCGCCTCACGATCGGCAAAATGCCGGTACGGCGCCGGTTGCGAGACGCCGAGCTTCTTCGCCAACGCCTTGATACTGACGGCTTCAGGGCCGCCCTGTTCCACCTCGGCAAGTGCTGCCTGAACCAGGGCATCCCGGAGATCGCCATGGTGGTAGGTGTTGAGCGGTTTGCGCGCTAACCGAGGCGCCATCGATATTCCCTGACTTTTCACTTGACAGCACCAGCGCCGCACGAATGTAATATGCTATAATTTAACGGCGCCGCCAAGATGCCTGCACAATCGTCGTCAATATTGGGAACGCAATGCCCGCGGTAATATTCCGCGCGCCGCTTCGAGGAACGCCTGTGATGGCCGGAAAGCTGAAAATACACGTCGACCAGGACAAGTGTCAGGGACACGCGCGTTGCAAATCGCTGGCGCCGGAACTATTCGAGCTCGACGAGTTTGGCAATGCCCATGAGGTCGGCGACGGTTCGGTGCCCGCGGGTCTGGAAGACAAGGCCTGGCTTGCCCAGACCAATTGCCCGGAGATCGCGATCGAAGTGACCGAGGAATGAACTTCCCTCGAAGCGGGATTTCACGCGAGTTTCAGTTGAACGCACGAAGCCAGAGGAAGTTGTCCTGATGTCCGACACCGCCAGCGTCATGCCCGAACATCCGCCAGTCCTCGACTGGATTCACGATTTCGATCACACCGATCCGCGTTGGACCGAAAATCCGTATCCGATCTGGGAAGAGCTGCGCAAAGCCTCGCCGGTCGTCCACACCGAGCGCTTTCTCGGCTGCTACATGCCGACGACCTACCAGGCGGTGAGAGAGATCGCCCATGATACCGAGCATTTCTCCTCGCGTCGCGTGATCGTTCGCGACGTTCGGCCGGAGACCATGAACCCGGCGCCGCCCATCACCTCGGACCCGCCGGTGCACAAGCCTGCCAAGCAGGTGTTGCTGCCGCCGTTCACTCCCGACGCCATGAAAAAGCTGGAGCCCAGGGTTCGCGCGATCTGCAACGAACTGATCGACGAGTTCATCGCCGACGGCAAATGCGATGCGGCCGCGCGTTACACCAAGCACATTCCGGTGCGCGCCATCGCCCACATGCTCGGTATCCCGGAAAAGGACGGCGAGCTCTTCATCGAATGGATCCACGGCATCCTCGAGCTCGGCATCAAAGACGATAACGCGCTGATGGCCGCGGTCCACGAGATGAGCGCCTATTTCGCCGGCCATATCGAGTATCGCAAGACGCATCCGACTGACGATCTGATCTCGACGTTGATGAAGGCGACCGACGGGAACGGCCAGCCATTATCGGATCAGCATGTGCTGGGATCGCTGCGGCTGCTGTTGATTGCCGGCATCGACACCACCTGGAGCGCGATCGGCTCCTCGCTGTGGCACCTGGCGAGGACGCCGGCCGATCGTAAGCGTCTGGTCGCCGAACCGGAGCTGATGCCATCAGCGGTCGAGGAACTGTTGCGCGCCTACTCGCCGGTGACGATGGCGCGCGAGGTCATGAAGGAAACGACCATCAGCGGCTGCCCAGTCAAGCCGGGGAACATGGTGCTGTTGTCGTTCCCCGCCGCCAACCGCGATCCCGCCGTATTCCCCGATGCCGACAAGGTGGTGATCGACCGCAAGGAGAACCGCCACGCCGCGTTCGGGCTCGGCATTCACCGCTGCGTCGGTTCCAACCTGGCGCGGATGGAGATGACCGTTGCGATCGAGGAATGGCTGAAGCGCATTCCGGATTTCAGGCTCGACCCGGCTGGCCAGGTGACCTGGTCGGAAGGTACGGTGCGCGGACCGCGACAGCTTCCGATGCTGTTCGGCAAGCCAAGCTGAGAGCTTCGCGACCTGGATTGTACTCGTTCCCAGAGACCGGATATGACGGATCAAGCTGCGCAGCCGGTAGCCGACCGTCTCGATCTCGCCGACGTGCAACGCCGGATCAAGGCGATATTTATCGGCTCGGTCGGCAATCTCGTCGAATGGTATGATTTTTACGCCTACACGGCGTTCGCGCTTTACTTCGCACCGGCGTTCTTTCCGAACAGCGACCCGGTGGTGCAGCAGCTCGACGCCGCCGTGCTGTTCGCCGCGACTTTCCTGATGCGGCCGCTCGGCGGCTGGCTGTTCGGCTACATCGCCGACCGCTACGGCCGGCGGCTGTCACTGACGTTGTCGGTGGTCTGCATGTGCTTCGGCTCATTGATCATCGCGGTCACGCCGACCTATGCCTCGATCGGCGTCGCCGCGCCGGCCATTCTCGCGCTGGCGCGCATTATCGAAGGCCTCAGCCTCGGCGGCGAATACGGCGCCAGCGCCACCTATCTCAGCGAGGTCGCGGATCCCAGACATCGCGGCTTCTATTCCAGCTTCCAGTACGTCACCCTGATCGGCGGCCAGCTCACCGCGATCATCGTGCTGCTGTTGCTGCAAAAAGTGTTTCTGACGCCGGAGCAATTGAACGAGTGGGGCTGGCGGATTCCATTCGCAATCGGCGCCGGGCTCGCGATGTTCGCAGCGGTGATGCGGCGCACGCTGCATGAGACCGAGGCGTTCGTCGAAGCCAAGAAAATCGTCAGGCCGACCGGCTCGATCCGCGGCCTCCTGGAGTATCCGAATGAGCTGTTGCTGGTGGTCGGCCTTACCGCCGGCGGCACGGCCGCATTCT
>VAZG01000334.1 GCA_005885285.1 Alphaproteobacteria bacterium
CGGCAATGACGGGCAGTTCGCGCGCACCTGCCAGGTGCTGGGGAGCCCCGAACTCGCGACCAACCCGAAATTCCTTGAGAACAACGATCGCGTCGTCCACGGCAAGGAGATCATGGCGATCTTCGCCGGGCTTTTTCTGAAGAACAAGGTCTCCTACTGGCTGAAGGAGCTGGAGAAAGCCGGCGTCCCCTGCGGCCCCGTCAACGATTTCGCGCAGGTGTTCGCTGACCCGCACGTCCGCGCGCGCGGCATGGAGATCAAGGTCGATCATCCCTTCAAACACGCGCTGTCCTTGATCCGCAATCCCATCACCTTCTCCGCAACGCCTGTGAAGGACTATCGCGCCCCACCGCTGCTCGGCGAGAACACGAGGGAAGTACTGGCAGCGATCGGCTATGACGACGCGAAGATGGAAGGGCTGAAGAAGCAGGGGATCATTTAGGCGGACCGGCCAGGCGAACGCCGCTGGCGCGGTGACGCGATTCCTGGGATGCGCGGGATCTCTTCCACGAGGAAGTCGACCAGCAGCCGGACGCGGGCAATGCCCGCGCGCTCCGGCACGATGAGCATGCTCAAGGGAACGCTTGGCAGCGCATAATCGGGCAGGATCGCCTCCAACCGGCCCGCGGTCAGAAGGTCTTCGACAAGCCAGCGATGCGCGGGTGCGATGCCGCGCCCGGCAACCAGCGCTTCCCGCGCGGCAAGCCCATGGTCGACGCGAAGACGCCCGCCAAACGGCACCGCGTGCCGTTTGCCGCCTTGGCCCTGCAGGGTAAGAACGTCGCTCCCCGCGAGATTCGACATCCTTACGCCTTCATGGCGCGACAAGTCCTGATGCGTCGCCGGTCGCCCGCGCGCCGCGAGATAGTCCGGCGCCGCGACGAGCAGACGCCGACTGTCGCCGAGCGGCCGCAGCTTCATGGAGCTGTCGGTGAGCGGACCGAGACGAAGCGCGATATCGACGCCCTCGCGCACGAGGTCGACGCGCTCATCAGTGAGGCTGAGGTCAACCGCGATGTCGGGATAACGATCCTGAAACGCGAAGATCAGCCGGCTGACATGCAGCACGCCGAAGGCCGCGGTGCAGGATACTCGGATCGTGCCGGCAGGCGCGCTGCGCGTGCCTCGCGCCTCATCGGCAGCCTGCTCGACGAGGCGCAGGATATGAACGCAGTTCGTGTAATAGCGGCTGCCTTCCTCTGTCAGCGTGACACGCCGGGTGGTTCTGCTGAGCAGCGGCACACCGACCGCTTCCTCAAGCTCGCGCACATGCCGCGTGACCGTCGACTGGCCGACGCCGAACTGGCGCGCCACCACCGATAGGTTGCCGCGCTCGGCGACGCGGACAAAGGTCCGCATGCGTTCCAAGCCTGGTTCCGATTTATCCATTATTCGGCATAATCTTATGCATTGCCTCCGTCTACCGCATCAACGCCGCGCGGTCTAGCTGAGGACCAGTTTCCTTCTAGCTAGAGCATGATCCGGAAAAGTGGGTACCGGTTTTCCGAAAAGATCATGCTCACACAAAAATATGGAGCGGGATGACGATTCGAAGAAAAGTCATCCTGCTCTAGGGATCACTGACACATGAAAGTCCTGCTTGTATTCGCTCATCCTGAACCACGCTCGCTCAACGGCGCGCTCCGCGACGTCGCCATCGAGGAGCTGAAGGCGCAGGGCCACGAGGTGCGGGTAACTGACCTCTATGCCCAGCGCTGGACATCGGAGGTGGACCGCGCCGACTTTCTAAACTTGGCGCCTCAAGCACCGCTTGGACCAGCAGCGGCGTCCAAGGAGGCCTTCGCCGCCAACGCGCTAACTGACGATGTCAAAGCCGAAATCGAGAGGCTGCTATGGGCCGATGCCCTGATCCTCCAATTTCCGCTGTGGTGGTTCACCATGCCGGCGATCCTTAAAGGTTGGGTCGATCGCGTGTTCGCCTATGGCTTCGCTTATGGCGTCGGAGAGCACAGCGACAAGCGATGGGGCGACCGCTACGGCGAAGGCACCTTGGCGGGCAAGCGCGCGATGCTGATCGTGACCGCCGGCGGCTGGGAGCCGCATTACAGCGGGCGCGGGATCAATGGGCCGATCGATGATCTGCTCTTCCCGATCAACCACGGCATCCTGTTCTATCCCGGCTACGATGTGCTTCCGCCCTTCGTCGTTTATCAGGCCGATCGTATTGACGACGCGCGCTTTGTGTCCATCGCCGAGCGCCTGCGCGAGCGGATGCGCGCGCTCGCTAGCACGCGTCCGCTTTCCTATCGGCCGCAAAATGGCGGCGATTATCTCATTCCGAGCATGCAGCTTCGGTCCGAGCTCGGCGCTTCCGGCGCGACCGGCTTTGCGCTTCACCTGAACGAAGCAGAGGCTTTGCCCGTTTTTGAGCGAAGCCTGCCCTCGGGCTTGATGCGGGGTGGGTAACGGTCGCCCCTGAGAAAATGCATCGTTCAGGGTTTGCGCCGCGTGTGTCGATGGTTGGAGGACGGCTGGACGTTGGGCTTTGTCAATTGCTGCCGCGATTCCTGGAGACGCCGCTGATAGCCGGGCGAGTCCATAATGTTCGGTGGGCCGCCGCGAGCGAACAAAGGCTCGCTTGAAACGACGACAGCGGAGGCTAGCGCCGCAACCGTCAACAGCAACCTCCGGGGATTTTTCATGTCGCGTGTCCTCCGCTGTGATTGATACGGACAATCCGTTCCAACTCATGGCTTGATCACCGCGCGTCCCGCGCCAGCAGCCGGGCCGGGACTTTTCTTTCGGCCCCACCTCCCGTCAGCCCCATCACGGCGACCGACACCACCCGCTCGATAACGGCCTCGACATCCTCGACGTCGCATTTTCCTTCCGACAATTTCGTCAGCCGCTCTGAGTCGCGCACCGTCTGTTGCGCCATGGCGAGCGCGAAATGCAGTCCCCAATAGAGTTCGACATCGCTGCAACCGGGCAGCGAGCGGGCCATCGCGGCGACGAATTTCCGCAAATGATCGATCTCGCGGTTCCTGATGCGGCGGATGGGCGGGACGGACTCGATCGAGACGCGGATCATGAAGCGTGCCGCGGTCGATCGCTGGTTGTCGGGACCAAGGCAGCCGCGCAAGGTCGGTCCGACCAGTGCGCGCAACACCGCCTCGATCGGCGCCCGCCCGCCGCGCACCTCTTCGGCGGCCCTCAGTTCGCTGAGCCGCTCGCGGTTCAGCGCCAGGCTTCGCGTGACGAACAATTCCGCGATCAATTCGTCCTTGGAGCCGAAATGGTAATTCACCGCCGCAAGATTGACGTCGGCTGCGGCGACGATGTCGCGCAGCGTCACGTCGCCGAACCCGCGATCGGCATAAAGCCGTTCGGCGGCGGCGAGGATGGCGGTCCGGGTCCGGTCGCTCGGCATGGCTGTTCCCCCGCGAAGCGGAGTTGCAATTCAAACACTTGTATGAAACTATCGTTTCAAGCGTGGCAATGTCAACCGTGCGAGGTCGCGTTCGGCATTTCCGTCGCTTGGCGCTACCGCGCTGTCGCGGCAGCGTCACAAATCTCCTTGCGATCGGCTGGTCGCGGGAAGAGAGTGCGACCCAAAGATTTCAAAAGCGAAGGTGAAGGAGCGTCCGATGGATTTCACAATGTCAGACCGCCAGAAGGAATGGCTTGGCCGCGTGCAGTCGTTCATGACCAAGCATGTCCGTCCCGCGGTGCCGATCTACAAGCAGCAGGACGCCGAGGGCGCGCGCTGGAAGGTCATCCCGATCCTGGAGGAACTGAAGAAGCTGGCGAGGGGCGAGGGGCTCTGGAACATGTTCATGCCGCCGTCGTCGCATGAGGACGACGAATTCCGTGGCGCGGGACTATCCAACCTCGAATACGCGCCGCTCGCCGAAGAGATGGGCCACATCAGCTGGGCCTCGGAGGTCTTCAACTGCTCCGCACCGGACACCGGCAACATGGAAGTGCTGATGCGCTACGGCACCAAGGAGCACAAGCGGAAGTGGCTGAAGCCCTTGATGGACGGTGAAATCCGCTCCGCCTTCCTGATGACGGAGCCGGCGGTAGCCTCTTCCGACGCCACCAACATCGAGACCCGTATCGAGAAGGATGGCGATCACTATGTGATCAACGGCCGCAAATGGTGGTCGTCGGGCGTCGGCGACCCCCGCTGCAAGATCGCGATCGTGATGGGCAAGACCGATCCGAATGCGCCGCGCCATCAGCAGCAGTCGCAGATCCTGGTGCCGCTCGACACCAAGGGCATCAAGGTCGAGAAGATGCTGCCCGTGTTCGGCTTCGACGATGCGCCGCACGGCCACGCCCAGGTGTTGTTGGAGAACGTCCGCGTTCCCGCCGGCAATATTCTGCTCGGCGAGGGCAGGGGCTTTGAGATCGCGCAAGGCAGGCTCGGTCCGGGCCGCATCCATCACTGCATGCGCACCATCGGCAAGGCCGAGGAGGCGCTGGAGAAGATGGTGAGGCGGCTGTCCTCGCGCACCGCCTTTGGCCGGAAGATCATCGAATATTCAATCTGGGAACAGCGCATCGCCGAAGCGCGCACCGATATCGAGATGAACCGGCTGCTCTGCCTCAAGGCTGCCGACATGATGGACAAGGTCGGCAACAAGACCGCCCAACTCGAGATCGCCATGATCAAGGTGGCGGCGCCCAACATGGCGCTGAAGATCATCGACAATGCGATCCAGGCGTTCGGCGGTGCTGGTGTTTCCGACGAGGCAGGCCTTGCGCGCGACTACGCCTCGATGCGCACGATGCGCCTCGCCGACGGTCCGGACGAGGTCCATAACCGCGCCATTGCCAGACTTGAACTTCGGAAGTATTCAAACGCTCCTGTGAATTAAGAAGGGGAGCGCTCGCGCGGCACTCTCCAAATCATCCGTCATTCCGGGTTCGATGCCGTGCATCGCCCCGGAATGACGGCATGTAGAGTCAGGGAGCGTCATCGTGGCCGACGGCGTCAGGAAAGACGAGGAGTTCTCGGGCACCCAACCGGTCGAGGAGCGGCATCGTTTCGATGAGCTGCGCCTCGACAACTGGATGGGTCGCCACGTCGAAAGCTATCAGGGGCCGCTGGTCGTCCTGCAATTCAAGGGCGGCCAGTCCAACCCGACCTACCGGCTCGATACGCCCGGCCGCTCCTATGTGATGCGGCGCAAGCCGTTCGGCAAATTGCTGCCGTCGGCGCATGCGGTTGATCGCGAATTCCGCGTCATTGCAGCGCTCGGCAAGCAAGGATTTCCGGTCGCCAAGGCTTACGCGCTGTGCACCGACGACGACGTGATCGGTGCCGCCTTCTACATCATGTCGATGGAAGAGGGCCGGGTGTTCTGGGATCCGACGCTGCCGAGCCAAACAGCGGAGGATCGACGCAAGATATTCACCAGCAAGATCGAGACGCTTGCCAAACTCCACCTCTTTGATCCGCAAGCCATCGGGCTCGCTGATTTCGGCAGGCCCGGCAATTATTTCGCGCGCCAGGTCGATCGCTGGACCAAGCAATACCGCGCCTCCGAGACGCAGCACATTACGGAATTCGAGAAGGTGGCCGAGTGGTTGCCGCGCACGCTGCCGAAACAGGAGCGGATCTCGATCGTGCATGGCGACTATCGCCTCGACAACATGATCTTCCATGCAACCGAGCCGCGGGTGCAGGCGGTGCTGGACTGGGAATTGTCGACGCTCGGCGATCCCATGGCCGACTTCACCTATCTGTTGATGCAGTGGACGATGCCCGGCCTTGAGGGCGTCGACCTCAAGGCGCTCAACATTCCCACGTTAGATGAAGCAGCGCGGATCTATTGCAACATCACCGGCACTGCGGTGCCTGACCTGAACTGGTACTTTGCCTATAATCTGTTCCGCCTCGCAGGCATCACGCAAGGCATCGCCGGGCGGATTCGCGACGGCACTGCGGCGAACGCGAAAGCCCTTGAATCCGCCAAGCGCACCGTGCCGTTGTCCAAGTCGGCCTGGGAGTACGCGCAGAAGGCGGGGGCGGTTTAACGCGCCGTGCCGTCGCTCGCCCTGTGCGCGATGGCGCACAGCAAGCCGGCGCGCGACTTTTCGGCACTTATCGCAAACGGCGGACAGCTAGCCCTTGATTTCCTGCCGCGACCGGCGACAATGACCTCGCGTCGGCATTCGCCTACCAAAGCTTTTTTAACAAGACGGGGGAAAACCCGCTCGGCGACGGCCACTTGCTGCGCGGGAGGAGCCGGTATGGCGATAGGGACTATGCGCTGGCTGCAAGTGCCTGCACGGCGAACCACCCGTGTTTCGCGCTGGAATCGGTTTCGTGCCGGGTTCGCCGCCAAAGCAGGAAGGCGGGCAACACCCACGAATGCAACACCTGCAAATGCAACACCTGCAAATGATTGTCGAAACAACGCGTTGCACACGCGAGAGCGCGCACACGCGTTGATCACGGAGGCGCGATAGTCTGAAACAGACTCCAAGCCGGCGTCAGACCGGCCGAAGGGCATCACCATCACCAAGGGAGGAATGCATGACGACGGTAACCCGACGTAACGTCCTCAAGGGCGGCACCGCGCTCGCAGGCGGCATGGCCGGCATCCTGGCCAGCGGCCGTGCGCCGGCTTTTGCACAAGGCACGACGGTACACTGGCTGCGCTGGAACGACTTCGTGCCGGCTTCCGATCAATTGCTGCGCAAGGAGCTGATACCTGCCGCCGAGAAAGCGCTGGGAATCAAGATCAATCTGGAGACCGTGAACGGCAACGACCTGCAGCCGCGCGTGACCGCGTCCGTTCAATCGGGAAGCGGTCCTGATCTCATCATGGTCTTCAACAACCAGTCAGCCCTCTACGCGGAGAGCGTGGTTGACCTCAGCGATCTCGCCGAGGAAGTCTCGAACAGGGAAGGCGGGCTCTACAAATACTCGCGCGCCGTCACCAGCGACGGCAAGAAATTCAACTCGATGCCCTGGACGATCGTCGGCGCCATGAACGCGTACCGCAAGTCCTGGTTCGAAGAGATCGGGGTCACGAAATTTCCCGAGACGTGGGATGCCTATTACGACGCCGGCAAGAAGTTGAAGGCAAAAGGCCGTCCGCTCGGCCAGGCTGTCAGCCATTCGTTCGGCGATCCGCCGACCTTCGTCTATCCGCTGATGTGGTCCTACGGCGGCAAGGAGGTGGAAGCCGACGGCAAGACGGTGGCCATCAACAGCAAGAACACCGTCGAGTCCGTCAAGTTCATGACGAGCTTCTACAAGGATACCTGCGACGAGGGCGGCCTGGCGTGGGACGACACCAGCAACAACCGCGCGTTCCTTTCGCAGACCATCTCATCCACGCTCAATGGCGCGTCGATCTACATCGAGTCGCTGCGCAATCCGGACAAGTACATTACCGAGAAGGGTGCGCAGCTGAAGACCGATATTCTGCACGCGCCTCTGCCCAAAGGACCACAGGGGCAGTTCGGTCTGCATACCTTCTTCTCGCACATGCTGATGAGCTACTCGCCGAACCAGAAGGCGGCAAAGGACCTGCTGAGGTGGGTGCATACTCCGGCAAACTACGAGAAGTGGTTCATCTCACAGAAGGGCTTTGCCACGCCGCCGACCGCGCAATGGGAAAACCACGAGCTGTGGGGCGCGGACGCGGTGATGGACCCCTTCAAGGTCGCAGGCAAGCTCGGCCAGGCCCCCGGGTACGCGGGCCCCGCAGGCAAGAAGGCGGCCGAGGTGCTGACCAAGTACATCATCGTCGATATGTACGCGAAGGCAATCCAGGGCGCGTCGGCGGAGGATGCCGTGAAGTGGGCGGAAGACGAACTCAAGAAGATCTATACCTGACGCGCGTACCGGTACATGCGGCGGTGAACTGGCTGCCGCATGCCGGGCGCAACGAGGTGAAGCGAAATGGCGATCGCTGAGACCCAAGTCTATATACCACAGGCGCCGCGCCCGCGGCTCCGGCTGCTCGAGGACGAGCGTTGGCTCGCCTTCGTGCTGCTGGTGCCGACGCTGGCCCTGCTCGGCATGTTCATCGCCTATCCGTTCGTGCGCGGCATCCTGCTGTCGGTGACCAACGCGCGCGTCGGCGTGCCTGGCGAGTTCGTCGGCCTCGCCAACTTCTACAAGATCTTCAACGACGGGATTTTTCGCACTTCGGTCTACAACACCTTTGTGTATACCGGCGTGACCACGGTCTTCAAGCTGGCGCTCGGATTGTGGCTCGCCATGCTGCTCAACCGCAATTTTCGGGGCAAGGCTTTCACCCGAGCCTTCATTCTCTTGCCGTTCATCATCCCGACCGTGCTCTCGACCTTTGCCTGGAAGTGGATGTTCGACCCGACATTCAGCGTCCTCAACTGGCTGCTCTA
>VAZG01000537.1 GCA_005885285.1 Alphaproteobacteria bacterium
ATGATCCAAAGCCCTTCGTCTGGACCGCCGATCCTGAGAAGATCATCGCCTCGGTCAAACGCGGGTACCAAGCGTTAGAATCGATCCACTCTCATGTCCGCCGATTCCAGATGCAGGCGAGTGAATTCGTGGCTTTCCTGCAAGCGCCTGTTTCGGGCTCATCCAGGCAAGGCAGGGGGCGCGGTCGTCGAAGCGACGGTTGATCATACTCTGATGCGCGGGTTGGAACCGCATGACCGTTGATGCGTCGCGGAGCTGCCTCGGTCTAGGAACCTGCGTTGGATCGGCGATCCGGCAGATAGTGGATGCGAGGGTTCTCCTGACCGCGACCGTGCCCCCAGCCTTGCCTGGCAGGAGCATGTCGGATGCTGCGCTAGCGCCTCCTTATTTGGATGTGATCACGCACTTTCTCCACTCAGCCTGGCGTGACTGTCACCTGCCGAGCAATTGCCCAAACGAAACCCGTCAGCTCGCGAGCGATCGCGGTGGTGACGACATTGGCAGGCTTGCCGGTGCGGGCGAGCCTGCGATAGCGCGCGCACAACCGGACTTGACCCTTCCAGGCGATGTCACGGATCGGCTTGGGCTGGCTCTCCTGCCGTAGCAGCAGTTCGCGGCTGAGCCGGGCCGGGAACCGGTAGCTCCAAGCCGCCTCGATCAACAGCCGGCGAGCTGCTCCGTTACCCGCCTTGGTGATGCCGCCCCGTCTGACGCTGGAGCCGCTCGAATATTCGGAGGGCGTCAGCCCGAGATAGGCCATTAGCTGGCGCGGATCAGCGAAGCGCGAGAGATCGCCCAGTTCGGCAATCAGCGTCGCCGCATTGACCATCGCCATGCCGCGCATCGTCTGCAGCGCCGCCACGACGGGGGCCAGCGTCCAGTCCGGCAGCATTGTCTCAATCTGCGCCGTCAGACGATCGCGTCGTGCCTCGGCGGCTTCGACTGCGGCGATGTAATCTTCCAGCACGATGTGATGGATCGCTTGGTCGAAGATGAGACCCGCCAGCCAGCGGCGATGCAGCTTGGTCCAGGCCGGCCGGCCGTAGTGGCATCCCTGGCGCAACAAAAATCCGGAAAGCTGCTGGCGCGCCCGGCGCAGGCTGTGCACCGCGTCAAGCCGCGCGCGGACGAGATCGCGCATCGCCTCGTGCTGGGGATCCGGAACCCACACCGCTGTCAGCTCGCCCGCCCGGTGCAGCTTGGCCAGGCTGGCAGCATCGCGCCGATCGGTCTTGACCCGGTCACCCGCTCGCTTCGGGATCAGCGAGGGGGCAACCACGACGCACTCGTGTCCCCGGGCCGACACGTGCCGTTGAATGCCATAACCGCACGGTCCAGCCTCGTAGCAAAACCGCAGAGCCATGCCAGCGTCGCCGAGCTTGCGCAGCAAACGGTCCAGCGCCGTCGCCGTGTTCGCGATCCGGCCGTATTCCCGCACCTCACCACGCAAACCGCCCGACGCTACCGCGACAACGATGCTTTCCTTGTGAACATCAAGTCCAACGTAGGTGATACGATCCGCCATGACCCGTCTCCTATGCATGAGGCTCGGCACCGGCTTACCCGGAGCAATCCTCGTTACCTGCATACTGTGAGACGGGTCGCCCCGTACTCAGGCGGACATGTGGTCTAGTTGCGGACTCAGCTCCCGCTCGAAGAAGTCGACGAAGTCCTCTTGTTCGGGGCCGATCTGAACCAGGATCAGATGATCATAGCCGGCATTAGTATAGCGGCCGATTGCCTCCAGGTGACGATCGGCCGAGGGTCCGCAGCTGATCTCGGCTGCGAGGGTTTCCGGAGATACGTGTTTGCTCGCTGCGGCAAAAGCCTCCGTGTTCGGCAGTTCCGGCATGATGCGCCAGCCTGCCACCGCCCAGCGGAAATATTGATGAGCCGTTTGCTGTGCGTCCTTTTCCGACTTGGCGTAGCACATCGCGACCTCGGCATAGCGCGGCCCAGATCCACCGGCTGAGACGAACGCCTCGACGAGATCAGGCTGCGGATCCGTTGCAATCAAACCGCTCCCGGTTCGACCGGCGAGGCGCGCGGCCGCTTCGCCGCCAGCGGCAATCGTTATCGGAGGTGGGCGATCGGGCCGATCGAACAGGCGAGCGTCATCCAGCTTGAAGTAATTGCCCCGGTAATGCGTCAAGGACCCGTCAAGCAGGCCTTTTATGATCTCTATCGCTTCCGCCAGGCGCTCGTGCCTCTCGCGAATGCCGGGCCAGCCTTCACCGACGACATGTTCATTCAACCGTTCCCCTGAGCCAAGCCCCAGCGTGAAGCGGTTGTTACTGAGAAGGCTTACCGTTGCCGCCGCCTGGGCGACGATTGCCGGATGGTAGCGCATGATGGGGCAGGTCACCGCCGTCATCAGACCGATCCGACTGGTGGCGTTGGCCGCGGCTCCAAGCACCGACCATGCAAAGGGTGAGTGGCCCTGCTCGTCGAGCCACGGCGAGAAGTGGTCGGAAATCGCCGCGAAATCGAAGCCAGCCTGCTCGGCCCGAACGGTATTACGGACCAGTGCGGCCGGCCCATGCTCTTCCGACATCAGCTTGTAGCCGAGCTTGATCATGATCCTACTCTCTGCCAAACCGCGGTTCTGGCCGATTCAACATCGGCTATAGGGCAGGTTCCGCTTCCGCTCATCGGGTGATCTGCGCCCGTTCCAGCTCGCGCCTCGTCTTTTCGAAGGCTGCAGCGTCAGCGTCTACCGCCTAG
>VAZG01000335.1 GCA_005885285.1 Alphaproteobacteria bacterium
CTACGAAGCAACAGAGGCTAATAGGATGCCAGTAAAAAAACGCGCGAATAAAAACGTGCCGCAGTCAATGAGTACGAAGAAGCTTGGCTTCGCGGCGACGAATTTGGTTGGATGGTGGGCTTAAATCATAACTTCATACTCGAAGAGTTGTGGAATCGTGCCGGAGACCACGAAAACTTCTTTTGGGAACTGGTAATGAGATTCCCTGAGCCGATCAGCGGTCTAAAGTATTAAACAGCCAGCAACGGAAGTAACTGAATAAAAGGGCCGGTCAATTGACCGGCCCTTCGTCACCCTACGCGACGCGGCGCTTTACATCACAAAATTGCCGAAAGCGGAGCACGATGCCGCTGAATGGCAAGCCGCGATGGAAGCATTGCTCTGGTGGTCGAACATAACGGGCCAACCATGTTTGCGCGTATCGGAATGATGCGAGCGCTTAATCGGCACGTTGAGCGTGTGTTCATCCGAACCACCAAAATCATAATTGGCGACGGCGGCGGTCGTAACATTGTTGGTCACGCGTGCCGACAAATCAGAACAAGCACGATCAGCGCAACAACAATCACGATGACGGCGAGTGCTCGAAAAGCAAAGCGGTCCCGCCAACGGAGCGGTCTCCTATCGCGCCAGCGAACCGGTGTAATGTAGCGGGCGTCCATCTTAGTTTCCTTCAAGCGCGCGTTCGACGCCGAACAGGTGTCACGCGTGCTTTTTTTCGAACGATGTGCCGAAAATAGTTTCGCGCGACCGCATCCACTACCGTCGAGACAAGTTCACCAGGTCCTGATGCGTCACGGCGCTTTGCTTCGCGGAGATATTCGGCAACTTCTTCCTCCAATTTCAGTAAGCTCGCATCATCACAAATTGGCGTTGCCAATTGAAGCCGTTTGCGCGCGCGCGCAAATTCTCTTTCTGAGGGCATGGCAAGCTCCCTAGACTTGTTTCTTTGATCTTAGAGGTCGTGGAGCGACCAGTTTTCCCAAGCCCGATCAATAACGGTCGGTTTTTTCGGGATGCCGGTTGAAGCCCGGCTCGGTAGATCGTTTGGATAACCGACTGCGATGTGTCGGGTTCCCGACATAAAGCGGAAACTGATTGTTCCTGTTACGGAACCACTGATTTCCGATCGGCGTTTTATTCTTCGTCACACGGGAGCAACGTAAATGTCCCGCCGACCGCCCTCAACCTATCTCACCGCTGATGAACTAAAACAGACAGCGGCAATCAAGTTCAATGGAGGCGTGCCGCAGCCAGAACTGGAAAAGAGTTTGAGGTCAAACCATCCTCAGAACTTCGACGAAATGAAAGGCTATCTTGCGTCGAAGGAACTAGAACCGCCGAAATAGGCGGCCCCCATTGCCTATTTGAAATTGGAACGTCGCATGAGGTCGCGTTACGGCAAATGGTCCGAAGAAGAGTTGAAACAACTCGCTGCAATTGTTGCGGCTGGCTACACGCCGTTTCGCGCAGCGGCTAAATTCAAACGCAGCATAGAAAGTTGCCGAAGTCAGGCACGAAAAATGGGCGTGCCGTTTGAGAATTTACAGACCAAGCGCAGAAATATTCTGGCAAAATGCGCGGCCGCTGAGAAAGCATTGGCTCGCTAGCAAACGGTCACCCGCCCCTTGCCAGAGCATTCCTTGCAAGGCGGCGGGTAGATTTTGCGCCCCGGCTGAACCGGTTGAGGTACTTTGGAAAATCCGGTGCCTCCACAAGCGGGGCATTTGATTTCAGTCGCCACATCTTTTCGTTTAGGTCTTTTCATAAAAAATTATTTTCTGAAATATGGGAAGGATACCCTCAAAACAAATTCGGCGGCACCCGCTCGATTTGCGCCATGTCGTTATGCTGAATTGAAGTCGTTTGGCCGTCATCCCAATCAATGGTAACACCATTCCAAGTCGTTTCGACAACCGTACCAAGGTCGGTCAGGCTTGAGTGCCAGCTAACCCGGTCGCCGACTCTGAGCAGTCTAGATTGCTCGCCGGTCATTGCTACGCGTCGTTAGTATGGGCAGTAAAAGTAATTCGAGTAATACGACGGCGTTCTCAAAGATCGCACATACAGTTTGCGTGGGTAGTGGGGCACGACCGTTCCACACTGACCGGGAATTCCGATAAACGAGGTGTCATCGTACACGCGACAGTGGGTTGGATAAATGGTACTGGCAGGAGCGGGCACCTGAAAGAAAACCAGCGTCGTAGCGATCACGAGTGCAAAGGATATTTTCATTGAAAATCCTTTCGTACACGTCTGTGATCCTAGCAGAATTTTGAGATAGAGTCTGGGTTGGTCAGCGCCGTTACTTTCCGCACTCCAGCCAACGCCCTGGCCGCTCTTGGCCGGGAATCAATAGCCGCCGACTTCGTCATCCGGCTTATATTTATCGGTGCCGTTATTTTTGAGTAGCTCGATCCAATCCAGCAATGCTTGAGACAGCGGCGTCACGTTTTTCGCCACGGGGCCCGGCTCATTCTCGAAATGGTCGTCTGGTATCGGTCCCAGTAGATTACGTGCCATGTGTTCCTTTCTGGTTTTCTAGGCGACAAGATTGCCTGCAACAAGCGACGATGATCGCGTTGCCGAAGCTGACGGTGGGTGTGGGTGTGGGTGTGGGGTTTTCGAAACGGACGGTGAAGTGGAAATGCTTTCACCGGATACAGGCTTGGCTCAGTACCAAGCCCCGAAACTAACATAAGCATTTGAGCGACTACTACAAGACAAGCCGTGAACAGCAACCAAGCCGTCAGCAATTTTGCTGGCGGTTTTTACATTGGGGACTGAAATGAATTTGCCAAAGGCCGCTAATGACAACCATAAGCCGATTAGGCTGCTTCGATATTGCGAGTTAAGCGAAACTCGCGGCATTGGATATACCCGCCGTCACCTGTACACGCTGGAAAGCGAGAACAAGTTTCCCAGACGGGTAGCGCTAGGTGAGAATCGCGTCGGCTGGATCGAGTCAGAAATCGACGATTGGATCAGAGAGAGGGCAGCCTGCCGGGCGGCCTAACGGGGCGGCAATTGGTGCTTCCCATAGGCTTCCCAATCCGGGTGGCACCGGAACCATCTGGGAAGCAAAATCAAATAAGTACTTGATTTTATTGGTGGGGGAGGAAGGACTCGAACCTTCGAAGCCATGAGGCGGCTGATTTACAGTCAGCTCCCTTTGCCACTCGGGACACTCCCCCAGGGCTCAACGGCATTGGAATCCACCATCGCCGGCGGCGACGACGGATCAGCCATTGAGACGTGAAGACCGCGGGACCCGGTCACGCCGGCTCGCAGTCGGGCGCGTTTATGGGCGATGCGGCGGGGCAAAGTCAACCAACGCGATCCGCCGGTTGGCAGGCGTTTGCCGCCCAAATTGCCATAATCCGGAACCCGTGACACAAGCTGACCTCATGAGCGATCGCGACCGAAAACCGCAATTCCGCCGTGGCGGCAAGCCGTTCGACAAGGGCGCTTCCGGCCGCCGTCCGGCTTGGCGCGACCGCGAGGCACGGGCGGACGCGCCAGTCGTTCTCTATGGCTGGCACACGGTGACGATGGCGCTTGCCAATCCGCAGCGGCGGATCCGCAAGCTTCTCCTCACCGAGAACGCCGAACGGCGCCTTGCCGAGGTGAATATCGATACCCGCATCGCTCCCGAAATCGTGCGGCCGGGCCAGATCGACCAGCAACTCGGCCCGGACGCCGTGCATCAGGGCCTGCTCGCGGAGGCCGATCCCCTGCCCTCGCAGGATATCGAAACGCTCGCGCCGGAAGGCATGGTGCTGGTGCTCGACCAGATCACCGATCCGCACAATGTTGGCGCGATCATGCGCTCGGCCGCGGCCTTTGCGGTCAGGGCCATCGTCACCACGGCGCGCCACAGCCCGGAAGCGACCGGGGTGCTGGCGAAGGCAGCCTCCGGCGCGCTCGAGCTGGTGCCGCTGGTGAGCGTGCAGAATCTCGCCCGCGCGCTGACGGCGCTCAACGAGCGCGGCTTCATGACGGTCGGGCTCGACAGCCAGGGCAGCGAAGATCTTGGCGCGGTCGCGTTGCGCCAGCCGCTCGCGCTGGTTCTGGGCGCCGAAGGCAAGGGCCTGCGCCAATTGACGCGCGAGACGTGCAGCGTGGTGGCGCGGCTCGACATGCCCGGCGAGATCAAAAGCCTCAACGTCTCGAACGCCGCCGTGCTCGCGCTTTACGTCGGCGCCACCAGGCTCGGCCTGATGGGCTGATTCAAAACGACAACGCCCGCTCACGGGCAAGCGAGCGGGCGTTGCATATTTAGCCGATCACGCGATCAGTAATAACGGCGCAGCACCGGGTAGCCGTAGTGATAGCTGTGATGCCGGAAGTGGTGATGCCGGCGATAGCTGTAGACGGCCGGACCTTGGGGCACCGCGCTTTCCTGATAGGTCGGATACGGCGCGAACATGCCGGGACCGGAATAGGTCGGGCCCTGATTGACGTAGTAATATTGCGTGGTCGGCTCGGCCAGCCGCTCATAGACCCAGCCACCGCAGCCGGTGTAGCAGCCGATGCCGACAACGGTCGGCACATAGGCCGGTGCGCACCAGGTGAAGCCGCAAGCAAAAGCCGGTGCCGCACCCGCGGTCATCACGGCAAGTGCCGCGACCAATCCTGAAATCGTCTGACGCATTACTCTCTCCTGTAGGCCTTGTGCTTGTCGGCGCAAATTAGTTCGGAAGCTTCCTGGGCGCGCGGGGACGGAAATCGTGCGGTGGGCCGTAGAAATTCTGCGGCACACCGTCGCCTTGCGGCGCGTAGATGATGGGCGGCGGATTCAAGGGGACGTCGGGCTGCGCCGGCTGTTGTGCCGATTGCGCGGAC
The DNA here is from genome assembly GCA_005885285.1 of Alphaproteobacteria bacterium. Taxonomy (GTDB): domain Bacteria; phylum Pseudomonadota; class Alphaproteobacteria; order Rhizobiales; family Xanthobacteraceae; genus Bradyrhizobium. The sequence goes on from VAZG01000335.1 coordinate 4,846, forward strand.
CAGGATTGAAAATAGGTCTCCGCGGGCTGCGGCAGCTTGCGGTTCGCCGGCGGCTCGATTTCGAGACGGCCGTAGCCGGGCGCATGCCCGGAGCTCGGATAATAATGTCCGACATTGGGCGCGTAGTCGACGTAACGGCCGCCGTAAATGGTTGGCTGAAAATGGATGCCCTTGCCAAGGCCGAAAGTACCTTCGACGACCGCATAGGACACGTCGATGCCGTTAATGATGACGGGAACGCCGGGACGCCCGGGAATGACCAGATCGAAACCCTCGCTGGCCAGAGCCGGCGACGTCATTGCGATCAAAAGAGCCAGCGCTGCGCGCAGCTGCATGGGTTGGGTCCCGGTTTACGCTTGCGAATCTATCCGATGGCGTAACGCCAAAGGTTAAGACTGCCCTCCAAACTGCCGGTAAGCCTAACGCGCAAGGGGTGGCCGTCCGTCAAATGCCCGATATCGCGATATCTAATCGTTAACGCCGCACTCAGACCGACGTGGTTTCGACGATGGTCACGATACCGATCGCGATGGTAACGACGCCGACGGCGCCCTGCAGACCGCGATTGGCGGATGTCAGCCAGCGCGCGGAGACGGCGAGCGGCACCGCGATCACGCTCGACAGCACGCCCATCCCGATCATCGAGCCGATGCCGAACAGCGCGACATAGCCGAGCCCGATGGCCGGACTTGTCGCCTGCGATACCGCGAGCACCAACAGCGCCGCGGAGCCGGCCGTGCCGTGCATCAGTCCCACCATTAGCGTGCGCCAGCGAAAACCGTGGATATGCTCGTGCGACGCACGGGCGTGCGGAACAGTCTGGTTGGCATGGCCGTGCGCGTGGACGTGAACGGTGCCGTCACTATGGCTGTGGCGGTGAAAGTGCACGCGGTCGCGGCCAAGCCGCCACAGCACATGGACGCCGAGACCGACCAGCATGATGCCGACGGCGGTTTCCAGCGGCCGCGACCAGGTCTCGGGGATCGCCCGTCCGAGCAGGATCGCCGCGCCGGCAAAGGCGAACAGCGTCAAGGTGTGGCCGAGGCCCCAGGTCAGGCCGTGCTTGAGGATATCGCCGATGTCGGTGCGGCGTGCGGCGATACTCGATACCGCCGCGATGTGGTCGGCCTCGAGAGCATGCTGCATCCCGAGCAAAAACCCTAATCCCAGAGTTGCGAACATCGCCGGCCTTGCGCGCTTGAAGATGTTGGAACTTCACATCGGTTTGAAGTTCGCGCAACCGGATTCGGAACCTCACCTCTGTTTGACATCGTGACCGCAAATTGCGGAACGTCCGCAACGCGCTCGCGGTTGGCCTTTGACCCAAGCAACGGAGAGACCAATGACGAGATTCAAGGTTCTTGGCGCTGTAGCGGTTGTCGCCTCCGCGCTGGCGAGCCCCGCAATGGCCCAGCAGGTCGTCTACAACCCCGGCTATTGCGCGCAGTTTTATCCGAACGCCAACTGCCAGAACAAAGGACCCGGCAGTCCTTATACCGGCGATTATCAGCGACAGCTCACCTACCACGGTGGCGTCAAGTCGCGCGACGCCAATGCCGATTGGAACTACGGCTGGAACGATGGGCGCTATCGTTCAGGCTTCTGGCCCGGCGACGTCGCAGCCGGCGTGGTAGGCGGCGCGGTTGGCACCGCAGGCGCCATTGCGACCGCCCCGTTCCGCGGCGATTCCTATGCCTACTACGACAACAGCGACCGCGGCCGGTACGGTCAGAGATATGCCGAACGCAACGGCTTGGTCTGTACACCGGGCACATGGTTCAGGGGCGACGATGGCCGCCGGCACCGCTGCCGGTAAGGTTTACGCCCAGCGGGAGCGAAAAAAGGCGGTCGAACGGCCGCCTTTTTCGTGCTCTGTGGCGGACGAAAGCGGTCGCTGGGGTTCTGGCCCTTTGCGGAGGAGTCTGGTATTCGAGCGGCCGACGATCGGTCCTGGCCTGTTTAAGTCGGCAGTCCGATCGCGCTTTCAGTGCGCCGGTTTAGCTCAGCGGTAGAGCAGCGGTTTTGTAAACCGAAGGTCGGGAGTTCAATCCTCTCAACCGGCACCATGAAATCAAATAGTTAGCTAACATCCTCCACTGACTTGTCCCCAAGCTGTGCACAGCTTCTGCGCCGGTCGATGCGCTCAACGGGGATACCGGAGAGCCGTTGGCGAGGCGGTTCTTTCATTCAATATCTTGGTTTCGTTGTGGGGACTTACAGCGAATTGGAACTATGGCGATCGGTTCCGGTTGTCGGACCGGCTTTGGCTTGGCCGATCGATGTTTGAGAACCTCACTTGGCGCAATGTCGTCGTCTTGATCACCGCCCTCACGATAGCGGGCTGCCTTATTGCATCGGGTATCATCATCGCAACCGACCCTGCCGTCCGGCACAAGGCCGCAGCCACTCAGAAAATTCACCCGTTCAAGGTCGAACGCGCCGCGCGAATTGATTGGTAGAATTGGCAAAACGGTTCGACAGGAAATGACCACCCGTTTTAGGCATCCAGGCTTTGCACCATGACCGATGAACAGCTTGCAGCCATGCACAGGTTACTTGCCGAGTACCATCGCAGGCTCGCCAGGCAAGCGTTACTCGATATCGTCCAGCAGTATCACTCCGATCTTGCCCAGCGGCTTTCCGACGAGGCCGTGCTCATACCAAGGCGGACGGCGGTCGTGGAGCGCCTTCACGAACGCGAACAACAAAGAACGCACGATAGCGAGTGAACCGCCTCATCATCGTGGGCACGCCGCTGATCGCGGCGATCTAGCATTTGCTCGTCATCGAGGGCGTGGAAGTTCAACCGCGAGAGGGCTCGACATCCGGAGGCTGCGGACTTCGGTCGCGCGGAGGTACAGCCTCATCAATCCGGGATAGGTAATCAGCCGCTTTCCCGACCAGCGCAGCTGCAAGGTTAGGGTCCGCCGTTTTCCTTGCGACGCCAAGAAGTGTGGCCGCCTGCCGCACAAGATAGCCTCTGCCGACCATGTCTCCTCCGGCTGTCTGACTACAAAAAAATGCATAACTCGGGGATTCGTTCCGGCCAGCACTATTCGGGCGGCTTGAGTTCGCTGGAAAAGAGATAATGATATGAGTCTGCGGCATGACGGAGCCTTTCCTCCTTCTTGAGGGCCTCGGTTCGCTCGGGGCCGGGCGGCATGTTCTTGAGCCTTTGCCTGGCCTGACGGAGTTGCTCCATGACGCGTTCGCCTAGTGACGCGGTTTCCTTTCTGCGCAGCATGGGAAGCTCCATCGATTCCTGCCGCGCGATTCAATCGTCGCGCTTCTCCGCTAGTTCCAATCCGTCCACTGGAATTAGGGCAACCCCACTCGCATGAGATCTGCGGAACAAAGCTACCGTTCCGCTCTTCTAAGCAAATGAAACATCGCGACATCGAATACACCCTCGTTCAAGGCGTCGGACGGCACATCTGGAAATGGTCGGTCGTGCTGGATGGCAGCCCTTCGGCGACAGGTCAGACCATGACGAAGGCTGAGGCAGTGTCGGAAGCGGAGCGCGCCATTGACCGGGCGCTGGCCCTCAAAAAGATAAGACTGGTCTCGCCCAAAGCCGAGGGTTCTGGCAAAGGAACTTCGTGAACACAGCGGCGTTCCGGCTTCAAGGCAACCCTTCGCATAGGGTCAAATTACATGGACAGAAAAGCCGAGGAAGCAACCGAAGGTCAACGCAAAACCGTCGTCATATTGTCGGACCGGTCGCGCGAGATCATCCGCCTGTTTGAAGAACGACAGCGCCAACGCCAACAGGTTGAGCAAGACCCAGGGCTGCATTCGTTTTCGCAACTTCCGAGCAAGAGCTGACGCGCGCGACATGCGCCTCGGTGCATGGCTATTGTGCTATCGCGACGTGCAGTTATCGCTGCCAAATCCGCCGTGTTGTGAGACCGCAAGGGGCCGAAAGGCGCGCCCAAACGTAGAAGCGGCCCCGGTGCTCTGTATGCCAGGGCCGCCAACCTTGGGAGGTTTTCTTCCGGATCCACGGGCATCGGGGGCCTTTGACCGGAAGCCTGACTCTATGCCGCATAGCGGATGTTCGTTCCAACGACCGCCTGTCTTCAGCGCCGATCGATCAGGGCGTAACGCTTACACCATCATTTCTTCTGAACTGCTGTCATCCTTGAAGATCGTTCGCAGCAACCGCCATAGCTCGCGGTGCCCGGCAGTTTGGCCGCCTTGCTTGAGGTAGTCGGCAATATCCATCGTCGCTGTTTGGATTTCGATCGTCCCATCGACGCTCGCGTCTAAATGGGCCACTTCGCGCTCGACATATAAATTTTTCGCGTCGGTATCGAAAACGAGCGTACAACGATCCGCGTGGGTGATCTCGGGGCCTTTCACCTGACGATACAATTCGCGTCTTAGGAGAGCCATTTTCTGCTCCTGTCAGAAGTGCTGACTTAATCGCCGGGCTCAATCATAGCAGCCCTTGCGATCACGCGGGAGCGTATTGGCTGCAACTAGCGCTCGATCATCCAGCGATATGCTTTGGCGCGGTCCCGGCGGGATTTCGGCACCGCTTCCGGTGATCTCGGTGAAGCGATCGCATCATGCCCAGGCGGACGAAGATCGTCGGCCCGTCAGGCCCGGCTCTGCTGCGATCGTGATTTGAGCGATCCCTCGCAAACACAGCCGTGCCAGCGCGGTTCAGCGCCCCGCGAAGTCAAGTGCTCGTCTTGTCCTAATGTTTTGTCTCGTTCGAATAGACCAATGACTGATCTTCAAATTCCTCAACCGGGAGTTTGCTTGCACCGGTGGTGCTCTGGAGTTCCTGCAGCGACGGCATGCCGACAAGATGATCGGTCGAACGCGAGTGCGATCGCAGCATGGTGGTCGCGGCAGCGAGCAGGGAAATGGCAGCAAATGCAGATATCGTCAGGAGCTTCATGGGGAACTCTCCGTTCGGTTTGAGACCGTGGAAAAGTTTGCACCCTCTTGGATTAGATCGAGCCGCGCTGCACGACTGTGAGCTGCTTCACACGTCTTTCTTTTTGGCTTCTTATGGTCGGCTCTCGCGAATGAGAAGCAGCCGGTTCCGCTGCTCCGGTGGCTGCACCTCAAGAGCTACCTCTGCGCAATGCAGAGCTTGCCGCCGAATGATCACTCCTTGGAAAAATTCTCTCGCGCCCGCGCGCCGCCCCTTAAAGCCGCACGGCGGAGGTCGCAAAGGCCTGCTCGACAGGTTGTTGAACCCGATTGAGGATGCCGACGGCCAGGGCGGCGACAATCGCCGCCGCGATGCAGGCCAGCAGAAAGGCTTTCATGACGTTCACCTCAACGAGTTGAAATAGGCGATTTGCAAAAGTCCTGCGGCCGGGAATGCACAAGCCCGTCCGCAAGTAGACATGGAATGCCAGCTTCGTGGCCTTATTCTGCTGCAGTTGCCGCCGGCTGCGGGCGCGCGTCGTTGGCGCCGGTCCGCGCATTTTCCTCCTCGAGCCAAAGCCTGTGGTGTTCCTTCGCCCAGTTAATATCGACGGTTCCACTGCCCATCGCCTCGAAGGCCCCCTCCATGCCGACGGTGCCGATGTAGATGTGCGCCAGCATCGCTGCGACAAAAAGTACTGCGACGACCGAATGCACAATCTCGGCAAGCTGCATCCCTTCGATGCCCGACAGGTAGAACGGGAACATCAGCTCGTAACCGGTGCCGGCCACCGCGGCACCGCCGATCACGACGATCCAGTAGATCGCCTTCTGGCCGGCATTGAACCGGTAGGCCGGCGGATGATCGTGACCGACCAGTCCGCCGCCTCGCTTGAGCCAATCGACATCGACCTTGTTCGGGATGTTGCCGACGATCCACATCAGGAAGATCAGCACAACGCCGATGGTAAAAGGAAAGCTCAGATAGTTGTGGGCGTATTTCGCCCATTGCGACCATTCGGAGAATGCTTCGAAGCCGATCAGCGGCAGCAGCAACGGACGCCCGAAGGTGATGTTCAGCCCCGAGATCGCAAGAATGATGAAGCATGTCGCCGTCATCCAGTGCACGAAGCGCTCGAACGCGGTGAAGCGTACGATGCTGCGCCCCGAGCGGCCGCTCTCAAGCCGAACCATGCCGCGGCTGAGATAGAAGATCACGAGCACCGCCAGCATGCCGAGGATGGCGATGCCGCCGATCCATCGCAGCGTGACGTTGCGGAACTCCCGCCAATCACGGCCGGCCGGCTGTTCGAGGACGCCCGAGCGCTGGTCGGGAATGCTGACGCGCCCCTGGACCCGGTTGAGTTCCTGCAGAAGCTGCTGCTCCTTCACGGAGCTTGCAGTCGGATTAACCTGCTGCGCGCCGGAGGGCGTCGACGTCGCGATGATCAGCAAGAACGCGCAAGCGCCGAGAACCAGACGGAGAAATTTCCCGAAAAACGCCATCAGATTCCTCCCGATATTTCGTCCGCTCGCCGACGTCTCGCCTCAGGATTCGATTGTCTCGCGGTAGGCTGTCTTCCAACCCCAGGCTCCCGAGCCGTAGCCGCGCTTGGTCACCCGCTCCTTGTAGATCTGGGCAATGATCTCGCCATCGCCGGCAAGCAGCGATTTGGTCGAGCACATTTCGGCGCAGAGCGGCAGCTTGCCCTCGGCGAGGCGGTTCGCGCCATACTTCTCGTACTCTTCCTTGCTGCCGTCGGCCTCGGGGCCGCCGGCGCAGTAAGTGCATTTATCCATCTTGCCGCGCGAGCCGAAATTCCCGACCTTGGGATATTGCGGGGCACCGAACGGACAGGCGTAGAAACAATAGCCGCAGCCGATGCACAGGTCCTTGGAATGAAGCACGACGCCGTCGGCCGTCGTATAGAAGCAATTCACCGGGCATACCGCCGCGCAGGGCGCGTCGGTGCAGTGCATGCAGGCCATGGAAATCGAGCGCTCGCCCGGCTTGCCGTCGTTGATGGTAACGACGCGACGCCGATTGATGCCCCAGGGCACCTCGTGCTCGTTCTTGCAGGCGGTGACGCAGGCATTGCACTCGATGCAACGGTCAGCGTCGCAGAGAAATTTCATCCGAGCCATGTGCTTTGCTCCCGTTATGCCGCGACGATCTGACAGAGGGTGACTTTTGGCTCCTGCATGCCCGTCGCGGGATCATAGCCGTAGCTGGTGATGGTGTTGGCGCTCTCGCCGAGCACGATGGGGTCGGTGCCCGCAGGATAGTTCTTGCGAAGATCGACACCGCCGAGCCAGCCACCGAAGTGGAAAGGCATCCAGGCAACGCCCTTGCCGACGCGTTCGGTGACCAGCGCCTTCATCCTGGCGCGCGAGCCGTTTTCGGCGCCGCTCACCCAGACCCAGCCGCCGTCCTTGATGCCGCGATCGGCGGCATCGGCGGTACTGATTTCGATGAACATGTCCTGCTGCAGTTCGGCGAGCCACGGGTTGGTTCGTGTCTCCTCGCCACCGCCCTCATATTCGACGAGACGACCGGAGGAGAGGATCAGCGGGAATTGCTTCGCAATCCCTCTCTCCACCGCCGCCTTCTGGACGGAGAAGCCGATGTTGGGCATTCGGAACTGCTTGGCATCGGGCAGTGTCGGATATTTCGAAACCAGCTCGACGCGCGGCGTGTAGATCGGCTCCCGGTGAACGGGTATCGGATCCGGCAGTCCAAAGGCGTTCATCCGCGCCTTGCCGTTGCCATAGGGCACGCAGCCGTGCATCAGCGCCACGCGCTGGATGCCGCCCGACAGGTCGAGCGACCACGACACCGCATCGGGATTGGCGGAATTGACCTTTGTGATGGTGGCCATTTCCGCTTCGGTCAGATCCTTGTCCCAGCCGAGCTTCTTGAGCACGGCAAGCGTGAATTCCGGATAGCCGTCCTTGAGCTCCGAATCCTTGGAATAGGATCCGTCGGCAAGCAGACTGACCTTGCGCGTCGTGCCGTCGGGAAGCTTCTCTTCGCGTTCGATACCGAAACGAGGCCGGAACGTCCCCCCGCCATCCATCACGGCAAGATTATTGTTGTAGAGCAGCGGCGTGCCGGGATGGCGCACTTCGGGTGATCCCCAGCAAGGCCACGGCAGGCCATAATAGTCACCGCCGACTTCCGGATCGTCCTTCGGCGCCCGCATGGTCACCAGATCGAACTTGCTCTGGTTCTTCATATGCGCCTTGAGGCGCTCCGGCGACTGCCCGCAATAGCCGGTCGACCAGCTGCCGCGGTTCATCTCTCGAAGCACATCCTCGGCTTCCGGCAGATTGTTCTCGACCTTGATGTTCTTGAACATCTTGTCGGCGAAACCGAACTTCTTGGCCATCAGATAGATGACTTCGAGGTCATCCTTGCATTCGAACACCGGCTTGACGATCTGCTCGCCCCATTGGAGCGAACGGTTCGAGGCGACGCGCGAGCCCTTGCACTCGAACTGCGTGGCGACGGGGAGAATGTAAACGCCGTCCGTCCGGCCGGCCTCGACGGCGAGCGACGCCCAGGTGGTCGGATGCGGGTCGGCGATGACGAGCAGTTCTAGCGCCTGCAATCCTTTGAGC
>VAZG01000336.1 GCA_005885285.1 Alphaproteobacteria bacterium
CTTGCCGAACAAAAGCCACCCGAGCGCCATGCGCTGACGGGTCGGGCGCAGGCCGGCCGACTGCAGCATTTCGTTGACATCGTGCCAGGGACAACCGGTCAACGCCGGTTGCCGTCCGCCATGAGGGGACGCAGAAAGGGCAGTGTCATCATTCACAGTCGAACCGTCGTCGCTCATTTCCACGTCGGGCACCACGCTGGCTATCGCGCACTATCGCAGTGGAATATAAGAAGGAAATACGTTAGATGCAAGTTTTTCGCAACTAGCGCCGACCTCCGGGGAACCCGAAGCTGGATGCGGCGATTTACCCGAGCGGGCGCTTTGCCGTCTGAGGGGGCCTATGGTAGAGGTCCCGCGGACCCGCTGAGCCCTTAACCGGCACAGGCGAGCGCCGGTTGCCAAGGGCCGCATCTTGATCTGTGGTAGTCGCGTCGACCCAGGAAAATTGATGCGCTTGCAACGCAAAATGGGTCCGTTTCGTTCCAAAACACTCCATCGGGATTTTCAAAAAGGCTGCTTTTGATGCTGAATCGTCGCGGCGGTTACGAATATGAAGATTTGCTGGCCTGCGGGCGTAGCGAGATGTTCGGCCCGGGCAATGCACAATTGCCGTTGCCGCCGATGCTGATGTTCGACCGCATCAGCGAGATCAGCGAGACCGGCGGGGAATACGGCAAGGGCATCGTCCGCGCCGAGCTCGACGTCAAGCCGGACCTCTGGTTCTTCGGCTGCCATTTCAAGGGCGATCCCGTGATGCCGGGCTGCCTCGGGCTCGATGCGCTCTGGCAGATGGTCGGCTTTTATCTCGGCTGGACCGGCGGCGAGGGCCGCGGCCGGGCGCTAGGCCTCGGCGAATTGAAGCTTGCCGGGCAGGTGATGCCGAACGTGAGCAAGATTGTGTACAACGTCGACATCAAGCGGGTGATCCGCATGAAGCTCTGGTTAGGTATCGCCGATGGCTGGCTTTCGGCCGACGGTGAGATTATCTATCGCGCGAAGGACTTGAAGGTCGGCCTGTTCAAGCAGGGCACGGCGCCGGCTTGAGCGAGGAAGCGCAAGAACCTAACGACAGGACGAGACAAACATGAGGCGGGTTGTCATCACGGGGATGGGCATCGTCTCATCCATCGGAAACAACACCCAGGAAGTGCTTGCGAGCCTCCGTGAGGCGAAGTCCGGCATCACGCGCGCGGAGAAATATGCCGAGCTCGGCTTCCGTTCGCAGGTGCAGGGCGCGCCAACGCTCAATCCCGCCGAGGTCATCGACCGTCGCGCGATGCGGTTCCTTGCTGATGGCGCGGCGTGGAATCATGTCGCGATGGAGCAGGCGATCCGTGATTCGGGCCTCGAACCGAATGAAGTGTCGAACGAGCGCACCGGGATTATCATGGGTTCTGGCGGACCCTCGACGCGGACCCTGGTCGAAGCGGCCGATATTACACGGACCAAGGGTCCGAAGCGGGTTGGTCCGTTCGCTGTTCCCAAGGGAATGTCGTCGACGGCCTCCGCGACCTTGGCGACCTGGTTCAAGATCAAGGGCGTCAATTATTCAATCTCGTCAGCCTGCGCCACTTCGAACCACTGCATCGGCAATGCCTACGAGACGATCCAGATCGGCAAGCAGGATGTGATCTTCGCCGGCGGCTGCGAGGAGCTCGACTGGACCCTGTCGGTGCTGTTCGATGCGATGGGCGCGATGTCATCGAAATATAATGATACGCCAGCGACCGCCTCGCGTCCGTACGACGTCGGCCGCGATGGCTTCGTAATCGCGGGCGGCGCCGGCGTCGTGGTGCTGGAAGAGCTCGAACGAGCCAAGGCGCGCGGCGCCCGCATCTACGGCGAAATCGTCGGCTACGGTGCCACCTCCGATGGCTACGACATGGTCGCGCCGTCGGGTGAAGGCGCCGAACGCTGCATGCGGATGGCGCTGTCGAGCGTGAACTCCAAGATCGACTACATCAACCCGCACGCCACCTCGACGCCGGCCGGTGATCCGCCGGAAATCGAGGCGATCCGCAAGGTGTTCGGCACCGGCGACAAGTGCCCGCCGATTTCCGCGACCAAAGCGCTGACCGGCCATTCGCTTGGCGCCACGGGCGTGCAGGAGGCGATCTATTCGCTTTTGATGATGAACAACGGCTTCGTCTGCGAGAGCGCCCACATCACCGAGCTCGATCCGGCATTCTCCGACATGCCGATCGTGCGCAAGCGCATCGACAACGCCAAGCTCGGCACGGTGCTGTCGAATTCGTTTGGCTTCGGCGGCACCAACGCCACGCTGGTTTTCAAGCGGCTGGATGCGTAATCTGGGGTTCTTGTCATGCCCCGCGAAGGCGGGGCATCCAGTACGCCGTGCCTCTCAATTCGATCGCTAGCGCCTCTGGAATACTTGATCACCCGCTTTCGCGGGTGATGACGAACGGAAGACGACGGGAGCGGGGCAACAATGCGAGAGCTGATGAAGGGCAAGCGCGGGCTGATCATGGGGGTGGCCAACGATCATTCGATCGCGTGGGGCATTGCCAAAACGCTCGCCGCACGGGGCGCCGAATTGGCCTTCACCTTTCAGGGCGAGGCGTTGGGCAAGCGGGTCAAGCCGTTGGCGCAATCGCTCAATGTCGAATTGGTGCTGCCCTGCGACGTCGAAAATCTCGACAGCGTCGATTCCGTGTTCGAGACCTTGCGCGCCAAATGGGGCCATTTGGATTTTCTGGTCCATGCCATCGCGTACTCCGACAAGAATGAGCTGAAGGGACGCTACGCCGACACCACGCGCGAGAATTTTGCCCGCACCATGCTGATCTCCTGCTTCTCCTTCACCGAGCTTGCCAGGCGCGCGGCCGAATTGATGCCGCCAGCCGGCGGCGCCATGATCACGCTGACCTTTGGCGGCTCGATGCGCGTGATGCCGAACTACAATGTCATGGGCGTCGCCAAAGCCGCGCTGGAAGCCTCGACCCGCTATCTCGCCGCTGATTTTGGCCCGCGCGGCATCCGTGTCAACGCGATCTCGGCAGGCCCGGTGCGCACCCTAGCCGGCTCCGGCATCGGCGATGCCCGCGCCATGTTCGCCTTCCAGCAAAAGCACTCGCCGCTCGGCCGCGGCGTGACGCTCGATGAGCTCGGTGGCTCGGCGCTGTATCTATTGTCCGAGCTGTCCGGCGGCGTCACCGGCGAAATCCATTATGTCGATTCCGGCTACAACGTCATCTCGATGCCGCGGCCGGAAGAGCTGAAGGGTAATGGCAATTAGCTAGCCCGCCGCTAGCTTCTCCGCGCGCTGGAACGCCGGGCGCGCCACGCAGCGCGCGATATAGGCGTCGAACGAGGGCCGCGACGGCACCATCTTGAACAGCCGGACCGAGAAATTCAGCGCCGAGCCGATCACGATATCGGCCGCCGAGAAATGCTCGCCGAGGATCCAACCTCCTTTTGCCAGCGCCGCGTCAAGCACATCAAACACCCGCTGCGCATCGCCCCAGCCTGCGGCCACCGAATTCATCTCGATCTTGGTCGCGATCTGCACCATCGCGGGCTCGATACAGCCGGGCGCAAAAAACAGCCAGTAGAGAAATTTCGCGCGCATGGGGTCGCCGAGCGGAGGCGCCAGCTTGGCTTCCGGGTGGCGCTCGGCGACATAGGCGCAGATCGCTGCGGCTTCGGCCAGCGTCACCTCGCCGTCCTTCAAGGCCGGTACCTTGCCCATTGGATTGATGGCAAGATATTCAGCCTTCCTCTGCTCGCCCTTGGAAATGTCGGTCAGCACGCGTTCGTAGGGCTGCCCGGTTTCCTCCATCAGCCACAGCGCGGTGAACGAGCGCGAACGCGGCGACCAGTAGAGCTGCATCATTGGACGTCTCCCTGTTTTTTCCATCGATAGGTTTTCATCATGAAGCCCGTCTCCGGTTTAACTTCCTCCTTCTCGAAGACAAAGCCTTCGCGCTCGTACCAGCGCCACGCCTTTTCGTTCTCGCGCACGCACCGCAACCAGATTTCATTCGGCATGCACTCCCGCGCAAAGGCGAGCAGCCGCTCACCAAGCCCCTTTCCTTGATAATCCGGCGCCACGAACAACTGACCAAGGCAACCGTCGGACAAACGTAAAGCCAGCATCGCGGCGATCGTGCGGCGATCGTCGGCTACGAACAGGCTCCAACCGTTCTCGACCTCACGCCGCAGGCGTGCCCGCAAATTCGCCAGCAGATAGTTGCTCGCGTCCTCGAGCCCCGTCGAGACCCAGCTGTCCATCCAGACGCGGGCGACCTCGTCATATTCGTCAGTGCGGGCGGGACGGATGATGGGGGCTGACATCGAGGGTAATCCTCCGCAGGGAGCGCCGTTCAGGCCCGCGGTGGGCGTGACCACGGTCCATTCGTGTTCCGCCCGCGCACCTTGCCGGCTGACAGGCACACCACTTCAGAAATTTGCAGGAGCTGTCTCGCCAGCGGACTGGTCTTGCGCCAGACCATACCGATGGTGCGCGAAGGTTGCGGATTCTCAAAGCGCGCCACCGACACGGAAGCCGAGCGTGTTTCCACCGCCACCGCCATTTCCGGAATCAGGGTCACACCGATTCCGGCGCTCACCATCTGAACAAGTGTGGACAGGGAGTTGGCGTCCAGCATCTCCCTTGGCGGCGATGACTTCATCTTGCAGAACGAGAGGGCCTGGCCGCGGAAGCAGTGGCCCTCTTCCAGCAAGAGCAGCCTCATCTCGCGCAGCATTTCCCGGCTGGGAACCGGCGATCCCTCATCCTTGCGGGGGCGGACCAGCAGAAAATTCTCGGTGAACAAGGCCACTTCCTTCAGCGAAGTCTCCGACACCGGCAGGGCAACAATGGCGGTATCGAGCCGACCTTCCGCGAGTTCCTGGATCAGCTTCGGCGTCAGCCCCTCACGCACCTGAATGTCGAGTTCGGGATGCGCCTGTGTGAGATTTCCGATGATCTTGGGCAGCAGATAGGGCGCGACCGTTGGGATCATGCCGATGCGCAGACGACCCGCAAGCCGGTCCCGCGACGCGCGCGCGAAGTCTCCGAGTTCATCGACCGAGCGCAGGATGTCGCGGACGCGCCGGGCGAGGTCTTCCCCGAACCGCGTCAGCGCGACCTGCCGCGCGCTTCGCTCCAGGAGCACGCCGCCGAGCGCGTCCTCGAGTCCCTTGATCTGCATCGACAAGGCCGGCTGCGAGATCGCACATGCTTCCGCCGCGCGCCCGAAGTGGCCATGCCGGGCTAGCGCATCGAAATAGCGCAGTTGCCGAAGCGTGACGTTTATCATCAGAAAATCCTATTGCAGCGATCATTAAAGTCAACTTTACCTGATGAAATGCGTTGCGTAGATTGACTATAGATAATGCGGCTATGGCGCGTACCACCAAAGGAGAAAAACAATGGATGATGTTACCAAATGCCCGTTCCCGGGCCGCGCGCACAAGAACCGTGACTGGTGGCCGAACCAGCTCGATGTCGGCATCCTCCACCAGCAGTCAAATCTGTCCGACCCGATGGGTAAAGGGTTCGACTACGCGAAGGAATTCAAGAGCCTCGACCTGAACGCCGTGGTCAAGGACCTGCATGCCCTGATGAAGGACTCGCAGGGTTGGTGGCCGGCCGACTTCGGTCATTACGGTGGGCTCATGATCCGCATGGCGTGGCATAGCGCGGGCACTTACCGCATTACCGACGGGCGCGGCGGCGCCGGTGCCGGCCAGCAGCGTTTCGCGCCCCTCAATAGCTGGCCGGACAACGCGAACCTCGACAAGGCGCGCCGCCTGTTGTGGCCGATCAAGCAGAAGTATGGCCGCAAGCTCTCGTGGGCCGACCTGATGATCCTCGCTGGCAACGTTGCGCTGGAATCAATGGGGTTCAAGACGTTCGGTTTTGCGGGCGGCCGCGCCGACGTCTGGGAGCCCGAAGAACTATATTGGGGTCCGGAGGGCTCGTGGCTGGGCGACGAACGCTACAGCGGCGAGCGCCAGCTCGACGAGCCGCTCGGCGCGGTGCAGATGGGCCTCATCTACGTCAATCCGGAAGGGCCGAACGGCAAGCCGGATCCGGTCGCCGCGGCGCGCGACATCCGCGAGACGTTCTTCCGCATGGCGATGAACGACGAGGAGACCGTCGCCTTGATAGCCGGCGGCCACACCTTCGGGAAAACCCACGGCGCGGGCGACCCGTCCTTCATCGGTGCGGAGCCGGAAGCCGCCGCACTGGAGGATCAGGGCCTCGGGTGGAAGAGCAAACACGGCACGGGCTTCGGACCTGACACGATCACAGGCGGCCCGGAAGTCATCTGGTCGCAGACGCCTACGAAATGGAGCAACAACTTCTTCGAGAACCTGTTCAAGTATGAGTGGGAGCTGACGAAGAGCCCGGCGGGTGCGTGGCAGTGGCAAGCCAAGGGGGTCGAGCCGACAATTCCGGACCCCTTCGACAAGTCGGAGAAGCGTGTCCCGACCATGCTGACCACCGATCTCTCGCTGCGCCTTGACCCGGCCTACGAGAAGATCTCGCGGCGCTTCTACGAGCACCCCGACCAGTTCGCCGACGCGTTTGCCCGCGCCTGGTTCAAGCTCACGCATCGCGACATGGGGCCGATCGCGCGCTACCTCGGCCCGCTCGTGCCGAAGGAAACGCTGATCTGGCAGGACCCGATCCCGCCGGTCAATCATGAACTGGTCAGCGAGCAGGACATCGCGGCGCTGAAGCCGAAGATCCTGGCGTCCGGCCTGCCGGTGTCCCAGCTGGTCTCCACGGCCTGGGCGTCGGCCTCCACGTTCCGCGGCTCGGACAAGCGCGGCGGCGCCAACGGCGCACGCATTCGCCTCAGCCCGCAAAAGGACTGGGAGGTCAACGAGCCGGCGCAGCTCAAGACCGTGCTGGGCAAGCTGGAAGCGATCCAGAAGGAGTTCAACGCGTCCCAGCACGGAGGCAAGAAGATCTCGCTCGCCGATTTGATCGTTCTCGCCGGCTGTGCCGCGGTCGAGAAGGCCGCAAAGGATGGCGGCACCAACGTCAAGGTTCCCTTCACGCCGGGGCGGATGGATGCTTCGGAGGAGCAGACCGACGTCGCCTCTTTCGCGCCGCTCGAACCGCGAGCCGACGGCTTCCGCAACTATATTGGCGGAAAGCGGCAGTACATGATGCCCGAGGAGGCCTTGGTGGACCGGGCGCAACTGCTGAGGCTCACCGCGCCGGAGATGACGGCTCTCGTCGGCGGACTGCGCGTGCTCGGCGCCAATGTCGGCCGGTCCAAGCACGGCGTCTTTACCGACAAGCCCGAGACGCTGACGAATGACTTCTTTCTGAACCTGCTCGACATGGCTACGCAATGGCACCAAGCGGGTGACGACGCCTACGAGGGTCGCGACCGCAAGACCAATGAGCTCAAGTGGACCGGCACCCGGGTCGACCTGATCTTCGGTTCGCACTCGCAGCTACGTGCATTTGCGGAAGTCTATGCGTGCTCGGATGCGAAAGAGAAGTTTGTCAACGACTTCGTGGCGGCGTGGACCAAGGTGATGAACGCCGATCGCTTCGATCTGAGAGCATGATCCGGAAAAGTGGACACCGGTTTTCCGAAAAGATCATGCTCAATCAAAAACCTAAAGCGCGATGACGATCTAACTTAATCTCATCGCGCTTGAGCTCTTCGCACGGATAGGCCGGCAAAAACAAAAAAAGGGCGGCCGACGGGCCGCCCCTTTGCATTTGCTGGTGAGAGATCCTACTCGCCGGCGGCTTCGCGCGGCGCCGGAGCGTCGGTCTTCTGCTTCGCCTCGAGGTCCTCGCCGGTCGTCTGGTCGACCGCCTTCATCGACAGCCGGGTCTTGCCGCGATCGTCGAAGCCGAGCAGCTTGACCTTGACCTTGTCGCCTTCCTTGACGACGTCGGAGGTCTTCTGCACGCGGCTCGACGCGAGCTGGCTGATATGAACAAGGCCGTCCTTGGCGCCGAAGAAGTTCACGAACGCGCCGAACTCCATCACCTTGACCACGGTGCCGTCATAGATCTGGCCGACTTCCGGATCGGAAGCGATCGACTTGATCCACTTGATCGCGGCCTTCATCGCCTCGCCGTCGTTGGAGGCAACCTTCACGGTGCCGTCATCCTCGATGTTGACCTTGGCGCCGGTCTTCTCGACGATCTCGCGGATCACCTTGCCGCCGGTGCCGATCACCTCGCGAATCTTGTCGGTCGCGATCTTGAAGGTCTCGATGCGCGGCGCGTATTCGCCGAGCTCGGCGCGTGCGGCGGTGAGCGCCTTCGACATCTCGCCGAGGATGTGGATGCGCCCTTCCTTGGCCTGGCCGAGCGCGACCTTCATGATCTCTTCGGTGATGCCCTCGATCTTGATGTCCATCTGCAGCGAGGTGATGCCCTGATCGGTGCCGGCGACCTTGAAGTCCATGTCGCCCAGATGATCCTCATCGCCCAGAATGTCGGACAGCACCGCGAAGCGCGAACCCTCCAGGATCAGGCCCATGGCGATGCCTGCGGTCGGCCGCTTCAGCGGCACGCCGGCGTCCATCAGCGCCAGCGAGGCGCCGCAGACCGAGGCCATCGACGATGACCCGTTCGATTCGGTGATCTCCGAGACCACGCGCACCGTGTAGGGGAATTCGTGATGCGGCGGCAGCACCGGATGGATCGCGCGCCAGGCGAGCTTGCCGTGGCCGATTTCGCGGCGCTTGGTGCCGCCGAGACGGCCGGTTTCGCCGACCGAATAGGGTGGGAAGTTGTAGTGCAGCAGGAACGTCTCTTTATACGTTCCCGACAGCGCGTCGATATATTGCTCGTCCTCGCCAGTGCCGAGCGTGGTCACGACCATCGCCTGGGTCTCGCCGCGGGTGAACAGCGCCGAGCCGTGGGCGCGCGGCAGCACGCCGACTTCCGCGATGATGTTGCGCACGGTCTTGACATCGCGGCCGTCGATGCGCTTGCCGGTGTCAAGAATGTTCCAGCGGACGATCTTGGCTTCCAGCTCCTTGAACACGCCGGCGATCCGTAGCTTGTCGTATTTCGGCTCCTGCCCTTCCGGGAAGTAGTGCGCCATCACCTTCTCTTTGGCGGCGCCGACCGCGGCGTAGCGGTCCTGTTTCACGGGGATCGCATAGGCCTTGCGCAGGTCTTGCTCGATCAGGCCGAGTATTTCCTTTTCCAGCGCGCTTTCGTCCGCGATCTTGACGTCGCGCGGCTCCTTTGCGGCCTTTTCGGCGAGCTCGATGATCGCGTTGATGACCGGCTGGAAGTGGCGGTGACCGAACATCACGGCGCCCAGCATGATCTCTTCATTGAGCTCCTTGGCTTCCGATTCCACCATCAACACGGCGTCGGCGGTGCCGGCGACGACGAGGTCGAGCCGGGTCTCGATCATTTCATCGAGGGTCGGGTTCAGGACATATTCGTCGTTGATGAAGCCGACGCGCGCGGCTCCAATCGGACCCTTGAACGGCACGCCCGACAGTGTCAGCGCGGCGGAGGAAGCCACCATTGCGAGCACGTCAGGATCGTTCTCCATGTCGTGCGACAGGGTGGTGATGATCACCTGGGTTTCATTGCGCCAGCCGTCGACGAAGAGCGGGCGGACCGGGCGGTCGATCAGGCGGGAAACCAGCGTTTCCTTCTCGGTGGGCCGGCCCTCGCGCTTGAAATAGCCGCCGGGAATGCGGCCCGCGGCGTAGGTCTTCTCCTGGTAGTCGACGGTCAGCGGCAGGAAATCGACGCCCTCGCGGGGCGCCTTGGCGGCCACGACGGTGGCAAGCACGACGGTTTCCCCATAGGTCGCCAGCACGGCGCCGTCGGCCTGACGGGCGATCTTTCCGGTTTCAAGCTTGAGGGGACGTCCGCCCCAGTCGATCTCGACTGAATGGATGTTGAACATAGTGGTCTTCTTTCATGGGTTCACGAAAGACCGGACGCCCAAAAACACAAAAACCATGCGCAAGATGGCCGGACGCTGATCGCAACAGAAGATCAGCGTCCGGCGATCCTGCCATGGTCTTGGTGTTTCGGATGGCGTCCATCTTTCGTGTAGTCACGGGCACCGTGCCCGTCACGCCAGCGGCCGAATTGCTGCTGGACGCTGTACGTTTGAGCATGATCTTTCAGGAAAAACCGATCTCGACTTCTCCGCAATCATGCCCCTCGCGCAGGATCGTCTTTTCGAAAATCGCAAAAAAGCGATTGTCAACGATCATGCAAAAGGCGCGCTAGAGCGCGATGACTTTCCTTCGAATCGTCATCCCACTCTATCTTTTTGTTTGAGCATGATCTTTTTCGGAAAACCGGTATCCACTTTTCCGGATCATGCTCTAGCTTTACCCAGGCAGTTGCAGGCGGCGGCGTTTCAGAGGCCGCGCCAGCATTGCATGTGCGAGGTCGAGAGTGCCGCACTCATCCGTTGCCACGCGGCTGTCGAAGCGGTCCCGCTGTTGACGCGCGATACGCGGCGCTATCGAAATTATTTTCCCTCGCTGATTTTGAGCGCACCGGAAGGCTGAAAATCCAGGCTATCGTTGCGGCCCGCCCCTTTCGCTCAATGTCGGCAAAAGAAAGGGGCTCCAACTTGCGCTGGAGCCCCTCAACGGTCGGGCATTGCCGGGTATGTGCCCGAACCGTAGTTGTGGGGCGCGGCCGGATAGGACCGCGTCCCGGGAGGATCACATGTTGTAGGCGCGCTCGGTGTGCTCGGTGATATCGAGGCCTTCGCGTTCGGTCTCGACATTGGCGCGCAGGCCGACGACGACGTCGACGACCTTGTAGAGGATCGCCGAACCCACGCCCGACCACACCAGCGTGGTGCCGACGCCCCAGGCTTGCGAGGTCATCTGCGCGACGAAGTCATAGTCGGCGATCTTGCCGGTGACGTAGTCCATAATGCCGGTGCCGCCGAGCGCCGGGTTCACCAGGATGCCGGTGCCGAGCGCGCCGATGATGCCGCCGATGCAGTGCACGCCGAACACGTCCAGTGCGTCGTCATAGCCGAGCGCGTTCTTTACCACGGTGACAAAGAACAGGCAGACCACGCCGACAACGAGGCCGAGCACGATCGCGCCCATCGGACCGGAGTAACCGGCCGCCGGCGTGACCGCGACCAGGCCCGCAACCGCGCCCGACAACGCGCCGAGCACGGACGGATGGCCCTTGACGATCCATTCCGCGAACATCCACGCCAGCGCCGCTGCAGCCGTGGCGACAAACGAGTTGGTCATGGCGAGCGCAGCGCCGCCGGTCGCCTCAAGGTTCGATCCGGCGTTGAAGCCGAACCAGCCGACCCAGAGCAGCGAGGCGCCGATCATGGTCATGGTCAGCGAATGCGGGGCCATCAGGTCTTTGCCGTAGCCGACGCGCTTGCCGACCAGGAGTGCGCCGACCAGGCCGGCGATGCCCGAGTTGATGTGCACCACGGTGCCGCCGGCGAGCGCCTTGACCGCATCGGAGATGGCGTCCGGTCCTGCCCAGTACCAGACCATGTGCGCGATCGGGAAATAGATCAGCGTCACCCAGAGCGGGATGAATAGCGCGACCGCCGAAAACTTCATGCGCTCGGCAAAGGAGCCGACGATGAGGCACGGGGTGATCGCCGCGAACGTCATCTGGAAGCAGACATAGACGAGCTCGGAGATGTTGGCGTCGACGCTAAACGTCGCCGCCTTGGAGTCCGGGGTTACGCCCATCAGGAAGGCCTTCGAGAAGCCGCCGATGAAGTCGGAGCCGCCGGTGAAGGCGAGGCTGTAGCCGTATAGCGCCCAGATCACGGTAACGATGCAGACCGTGTAGAAAACCTGCATCAACACCGAGAGCATATTCTTCGAACGAACGAGGCCGCCATAGAACAGCGCAAGGCCGGGGATGGTCATCAACAGCACCAGCACCGTCGATGTCAGCATCCAGGCGTTGTCGCCCTTGTTGACGGTTGGCTCCGCGTAGGCTGCGGTCGCGGCGAACAGGCCGACTGCGAGGGCCGCCAATCCCGCGCGATAGGGACGTTTGAACGTCATTTTGATTTACTCCTGAATGGTAGGGTTGAGCGCGAAATCAGAGGGCCGCGGCATCCGCCTCGCCGGTGCGGATGCGGACCGCATGGTCGAGGTTGATGACGAAGATCTTGCCATCGCCGATTTGACCGGTTTTGGCCGCTGTGGTGATGGCCTCGATGGTCTTGTCGACTTGATCGGAGGCGATCGCGACCTCGATCTTGATCTTGGGCAGGAAGCTCACCGCGTATTCGGCGCCGCGATAGATTTCCGTATGGCCCTTCTGCCGGCCATATCCCTTGACTTCCGTCACCGTCAGACCGTGAACGCCGATGGCGGTCAACGCGTCACGGACTTCTTCGAGCTTGAATGGCTTGATGATCGCCATAACAATTTTCATGTGTCCTATCCCCGCTTGGGCCCGATCGAGGGGTGACCGGGCGTTCTCGACTGAGGGTCACCACGCGGAGAAGTTCACTACGCGGGCACAGCCAGCAGCCATAGAATCAAATGCCGTGCCAGATGGCGCGCATTCCCTAACGGATTATGAACGCGGACCTTTTTGTGCTTTGGGGGAATCCGCCCTGGCCGCGCTATTCGGTCGCGCCTAAAGCTTGATCATGTCTGCTTGATTCATGGGCACGACAAGCTGCGGACACAATCCTGCTCACCGGCGGAGCAGAGCAACGGTATCCCAAGAGGGTTTAGCCAGCGTTTTGGCCGGCTCTATTGAAGCCCCTCGCCGTGCTGCGAGATGTCGAGCCCTTCCAGTTCGGCTTCGCGGGAGACACGCAGGGGCACGAAGACGCCGACCAGTTTGAGTAGAACGAAGGTTGCGCCCCCCGACCATGCCAGCGTCACGGCAACGCCGTAGAGTTGGATCAGGACTTGCTGCGGATGGCCTTCCAGCAGGCCGGAGGTGCCGCCGATCGAGGCGGTCGCGAACACCCCGGCGAGCATGACCCCCGTCATGCCGCCGATGCCGTGGACGCCGAATGCATCAAGCGAATCGTCGTATTTGAAGCGCTGTTTCAGCCAAGTGCAGGCCCAGTAGCACGCGAGGCCGGCGGCTACGCCGATGATGATGCCGTGCCATGGCGCGACAAAGCCGGAAGCAGGCGTGATGGTTCCCAAGCCTGCAACGGCGCCGGAAATCATGCCAAGCACCGACGGCTTGCGCCGCGTCGACCATTCGAGCGCGCCCCAGGTCAGCGCGCCTGCGCAGGCGGCAAGGTGGGTTGCGATGATCGCCATCACGGCTCGTGAATTCGCCGCCAGCGCCGAGCCGCCGTTGAAGCCAAACCAGCCGACCCACAACAGCCCGGTGCCGATCACCGCAAGCGACAAATCGAATGGAGACAGATTCTCGCTGCCGTAACCGTGACGCCGGCCGATCACCTTGGCCGCAACCAAACCGCCGGCACCGGCGGATAGGTGCACCACAAGGCCGCCGGCAAAATCCAGCACCCCCATCGCGCCGAGAAAACCGCCGCCCCAAACCCAATGGGCCAGCGGCACGTAGACCAGGACGAACCAGCCGATCGAGAACATCAGATAGGCCGAGAACCGCATCCGGTCGGCCACGGAGCCGGCCACCAGCGCCACGGTGATGATCGCGAACGTCATCTGGTACAGCATGAAAAGCGCTTCCGGGATCGTCCTGGCCGCCGGATTGACGCCGTCCATGGTCATCCCGGCGAGAAAGAAGCGATCGAGCGTGCCGACCCACGGACCGTCCCCGACGAAGGCCAGCGAATAGCCGAACGCCACCCACAGAATCGAGATGGTCGTCACGGCTGCCAGACTCTGCGCCATCGTGGCCAGCACGTTCTTCTTGCGCACCATCCCGGAATAGAACAGCGCAAGGCCGGGTATCGTCATCATCAGCACCAGCGCGGTGGCGACGATCATCCACGCGGTATCGGCGGCCTTGATTTCAGATGTTTCGGCCATGGCCGGCGTCGCCAGCAACACGATCGACACCAAACCGATTGGCGCAGCCAGCTTCGCTGCGCGACAAGATAGTGCCCCCATAGAGAGATTCCCCGCCTGTTGTGGTCTATCGACCGC